>JANNSA010000271.1:0-12209 GCA_031402115.1 Hyphomicrobiaceae bacterium
GCCCGCGCCATGCTGCCGACCGACGACCCGCAGGGCAACCTGGTGCTCAAGCAGGTGCAGTACACGGCGCCGGTGGCGGTGCTGACCGAGGGCGTCAACATTCTGGACGCGACGGCGCAGCTGCGCTCCGACAAGCGGCACTCGAAGATCAAGACCAAGGGCCAGCGCGCCGGCACCGACCAGACGTACGGCCGAGATGCGGCCCAGATCGTCGCCGAGGCCGACGACGAGGGCGTGGTGCGCTACCGGCCCCTCGTGGTCGTGCCGGAAGGGGCGACCACCAAGCAGACGGCGCGCGACCGGGCCGACTGGGAAGGCGCACGCCGCGCCGGCGAGAGCGTCAAGGCGGAGGTCTCGGTGGTAGGCTGGACCTATGCGCCGGGCCGGCTGTGGATGCCGGGCGACATGGTGATGCTGATCTCGCCGATGCTGGCGATCGAGCGGCCGCTGGCGATCCAGACGGCGAGCATGAAGCAGGACAAAAGCGGCACCATCACGCGGCTGTCGCTGGTGCCACCGGAAGCGCTCAACCCGAAAGCGCGCAAGGGCCGGGGCGGCAAGAACGATTCACTGTGGCGCAACACGCGCCCGTTCAGGCGGGCGCGTTGATTCATGGTCGCTTCCGACTCCCCTTGCGGGGAGCCGGCCGGAAGCGACGGGACATCGAGCAAGGGGATAAAATGTCCGTATCACGCACCGACTTCGACCGGCTGCAGCGCCGCGTGGACATGATGCTGACGCGCGGCACGGTGAAACGCGTCGACGACAAAAAGCTGCAGTATCTCGACGTCGAGCTGATGCACGACGAGACGCCGACCAAGGTCGAGCACTTCCAACAGTACGGCTACACCGCGCGACCGAAGGCGGGCGCCGAGGTGCTGACGGCGCTGATCCAGGGCAACCGCGATCATCCGATCGTGATCGCCTATGACGACCGCCGCTACCGCCTGCAGGGCCTCGAGGACGGCGAGATGGCGATCTACGACGACCAGGGCCAGAAGGTGCACATCAAGCGCAGCGGCATCCTGGTCGAGACCACCAAGGATGTGACGGTCAAGTCGCCGCAGAAGGTGATCGTCGATTGCCCGGACATCCGGCTCGGCTCGCCCGATGCCACCGCCCGCGTCATGCTGGAGACCGGCCCTGCGACACGCATTAAGGGCGTGTAATGTCTGATATCCGCATTGTCTGGAACCCGGACGAGCTGATCGGCGACTGGCTGCTGGCCGGCCGTGCGCTCGACACCACGCGCGAGATCATGACGGCGGTCGCCGTGTCGCTGTTCAGCCATCGCACCGCGCTCGCCGATGACGCGCTGCCGTCGGGCACCGACCGGCGCGGCTGGTGGGGCGACACCGAGGCCCGCGAGATCCACGGCGGCACGCCAATCGGCTCGCGGTTGTGGCTGCTGTCACGCGAAAAGCAGACCGAGCAGACGCGGGTCCGGGCCGAGGACTACTGCCGCGAGGCGCTGGCCTGGCTGGTGGCCGACCGGATCGCAACCCGCGTCGACGTCACCTGCGTCTGGTTCGCGCACCAGCGGCTCGGCGCCGAGATCGACATCTACCGCGGTCCGGCCAAGTCGATCGCGGTGCGATTCGAGAAACTCTGGAATGAAGTGATGTAACGCGAGCTCCTTTGTTGTGCCCGGCGACTCCCGTGTCCAACGAGCCGGCCGCCGGGCACGAAGGCGCCAGCGACGGTGTTATCCCGCGCCTTCCGGCCTCCCGGCGCAGGCCGGGATCGCGTAGTCGCAGTCGGAAGGCGCAACTAAGGAAAACCTATGCCCTGGAATTTGCCGCTGCTGCGCGACCGTCGCCGCCAGGTGCGCGACGACATCGCGGCCCATCTGCCGGGCGCCGATGCGACCGTCGCCAACTCGGTGCTGCGCGTCGTCGGCGATGCGCAGGCGGCACTGACACACGACAACGACCGCCACCTCGAATGGGTGGCGCGGATGATGATACCGGACACGGCCGAAGGCGAATTCGCGGAACGCTGGGCCAACATCTGGCTGCCCGATGGCCGCAAGCCGGCGAGCTATGCCACCGGCTTCATCACCGTCACCGGCTCGCCGGGTGCGGTGATCGCCTCCGGCACGGTGCTGACCGCCAGCCTGGTCGACAGCGCTGGCGCCGCCGTCACGTGGCAGTTCGAGGTGTCCGCCGGCATCACGCTGGCAAGCTCGTCGGCAGCCGTTGCCATCGCGGCGATCGACGCCGGCGCGCTCGGCAATCTCGACGAAGGGGCGGCCCTGGGGTTCCTGACGGTGCTGCCCGGTATCGATGGCGCGGCCGTGGTGGCAGCGCCTGGCCTTGCCGGCGGCGCCGATGTCGAGACCGACGAGGACCTGCGCCGGCGCACCATCGACCGCATCCAGCAGCCGCCGCACGGCGGCACGGCACACGACTATGTGCAGTGGGCACTCGAATGTCCCGGCGTGACACGGGCCTGGGCGCGCCAGGAGATGGGGATCGGCACCGTCACGGTGCGCATCATGCTGGACGACGTGCGGGGCTATCTCGGCGGCGTCCCGGAATCGGAGGACCTGGCGGTGGTCCGGGCCTACATCGACGAGCGCCGGCCGGTGACGGTCGCCGACTTCTGGGTGGTAGCACCGGTCGCCCAGCCCATCAACCTGATCATCGGCGACCTGATCGGCGACACGCCGGAGACGCGCGCGAACATCCGGGTCGAGCTGGACGCGATGCTGCGGTTCCGCGCCGCGCCCGGCGCGATCATCTATGCGAGCTGGATCCGCGAGGCCGTCGCCATCGCCACCGGCGAGGACCATCACGACCTCACCGTCGCCAATGTCGTGCCGGCCAGCGCCGGTCACCTCGCTGTGCTGGGCACGCTGACGTTTGTTTGATTGAGCGCGGTACTCCGTCGCGGGCGGCCGGCGCGCGGGACGCGTGTCGCCCGCGACCACAAAAAGGATTGATATGGCCTACGTCCGACGCGACCCCGATGCCTTCCATCACGCGCTGCTGGCGTTGCTGCCGCTGGGCGAAGTGTGGGGGCGCGGTCCTGGCACGGTGCTCAGCCGCGTCATGCGGGGGCTCGCCGGCGTCATCGCACGCTGGGCCAATGATACCGCGAACTTCTTGCTGGTCGAGGCGTTCCCGCCGACGAGCGCGGGGCTGCTGCCCGACTGGGAGCGGGTGCTGGGCCTGCCCGAGCCGTGCTTCCCGGTGGCGCAGACCATCGCCGAGCGGCGCATGGCAGTGCGCGAGAAGCTGCGTCGGCGGCCAGGCGGACAGAGCCGGGCCTATTTCTACGAACTGGCCGAACGGCTCGGCTACCACGAGCGGGCCTCGGCTGCGACCGAGCTGCCGTTCGCGCTGCCGGCCGAGCTGTCGCGGCCGAAGCATATCCGGATTCGCGAGTACCGGCCGTTCATGTGCGGGGTGTCGCGCTGCGGCGATCCGGCCTGGGGCGTGGCGCCGCACAAGGTGCGGTTTTACTGGACGATCGAAATCGCCGATCCTCGGCTGACCTGGTTCCGCGCCGGCAGCGGCGGCGGCCATGCCGGTGTCGATCCGATGCTGCGGGTGCGCCGCGCCACCGACCTCGAGTGCGTGTTCGACAAGCTGCGGCCCGGGCACACGATCTGCATCTACGATTACCAAGGAGTTTAAGTTGGTCGCTGGCGACTCCGCTTCGCGGAGCCGGCCGCCAGCGACGATATGAAGCCCGCGCCTGACGGCCGGCGCGCGGCACGCGTGTCGGAAGGCGCCACAAGGAGTCTAAAATGAAATATCAAAGCCCGTTCCGGGATGATCTGCCGTCGATCGACGTGGCGCTGACCAACAACCCGGCCGACACCGCCTACGTCAACGGCGACCCGGCGGTGGCGCGCGAGGGCTCGATTCCGCCGGCGGCGGCCTTCGAGCAGCACCAGCGCGAGCTCGTCCACCTGATCAATTACTCGACCCAGGTGCCGAGCAATGCTGACCTCGAACAGGTGCGCAAAGCGATCCAGTGGATGATCGACCGCAAGGGCACGCTGGCCTCGGTCGGCGGCGGCATTCCGGTTTACGAGGGCTATGAGGCGCTCACCCACAAAATCCGCTCGCTGATCGCGGGCACCAACGTCACGCTCGAAACGGTGCAGGACGGGTCGACCGGCGACTACGCGATCCGCATCAGCGCAACGGGCGGCGGCGGGGGTGGCAGCACGACGGTGACGATCGGCAACAGCGGCGCCGGCGTCGCCGTCTACAAGGGCACCGAGACGGGGGTCGAGCGGTTCCGCACGTTGACGGCCTCGGGCGGCATCACGGTCACGGCCTCGGTTGACGGCAACACCGTCGACATCGCCGGCAGCGCCTCGCTGGCGGTCGCCAACGTCGGCACCGGCCAGGGCCTGTTCAAGGTTTTGAACGGGTCGACCAACGAGCTGCGCAGCCTGAAGGCCGGGCCGGGCATCGGGATCGCGACGCAGAATTCCGGCACCGAGGTGCTGCTGAGCAACACCGCGATCGCCGTCGCCGACGGTGTCAGCGTCGGGCAAATGTATCTTTGCGAAACATTCAACGTTGAGCCCATGGCGTGGGGCTCCAGCTACACGCATACCCGGCTAGCCGAAATAGGCTCACCGATGCCAGGGCCTGGGACCTGGACCAGCCGCGGGACTGTTGCGTTTGCCAATGGCGATGCGCCTGCAAGCCCGAGCGGGCCTAACATTACTCGTCTCACGATGTTCCAGCGCACGGCGTGATTTTTTATGTCGCCAGCAACCCAGACAACCGCCGTTTGCAGATGACCCTCCGCGAAGCTCCGCTCCTGGCGGCCGACTCGCCGAAGGCGTGTCTTGATGATGGTCGCTGGCGACTCTGCTCCGCAGAGCCGGCCGCCAGCGACGAAATGCCCAAAACAGCAGCACTCGTCTCGACGCAGCTCCGCGCCTTCCGGCCGGCTGCGCAGAGCGCAGTCGAAAGGCGCCACTGAAATGACCTACACCGGATTTCGTGTGACGGGAAACCGCGCCGTGACCACGCGGCCGGCCGACCGGGAGCAGGCGGTGCCCGGCAACACCTGGGCGCGCGACCGGTCAGCGCCCGGCGCCAACGACGGCACCGAGATCGACGCGACGTATCTCAACCGCGTGCGCGCCAACCTCGAGGGGCTGGTGACGGCGCTGGGCGGCAATCTGGCCGACGGCGACGCGCAGCTCTCCAACGCCGCGATCGCACTGCTGGCCAGCATCGCGGTAAAGGCGCCGCTGGCCGGCGCGCAGTTCACGGGCAATCTGTCGATCGCCAAGCAGAGCCCGCAGTTCGACCTGATCGACCCCGACAATCCGCTCGAGGGGATGCGCCTGTCGGTTGTCAATGCCGCGTCCTACATCCAGGCCGGCAATGGCGACGAGGGGCTGACGTTCTCGGGCCTCGGCGGTGTCGCGCTGCCCAACATGTACCGCTACGACGGCGCCGCCTCGCGCCGGCTGCTCGACAGTCTCGACCTCGACACCATCAACGACCGCGTCGCCAACCAGGTCTACGTCAAGCCGTCGGGCGGTGACGACACGGCCAACCTGCAGGCGGCGCTCGATTCGTCCGCCAGCACGATCATCCTGCGCGATGCGGCGGAGTATACGAGTGGCCCGCTGACGGTGTCGACGCTGGCGCGGCCGAAGCGCATCGAGAGCAACGGCGCGCGCATCAGTTTCTCCGGCGCCAATGACGCCATCATGATTGATGCCAGCGGCAGCGAGACGACGATCGGAACGCTTTCGGCCGACGTGGCGGCCGGCGCCACGGTGCTGCCAATGACAGCGACGGCCGGCATCACTGCCCGCCAGTGGATCATGCTGATCTCGGCCACTGCCGATACGTGGGGCACAGGCTGCAAAGTGGGGGAGATGACGCGGGTGCTGTCGGTGGACAGCGGCACACAGGTGACGCTCGAGACGCCGCTGGAATACGCCTATCTGGCCGCCGCACCTACCACCATCAAAGCGCTGGCCGGGTATCCGCTGCACGTGCGCGGTCTGCGGGCTGTCGGCTCCGGCGCCGGCGCGTCCGGATTGCAGAGCGCCATCATTGCTCGCTACATGCCGGTGCTGATCGAGAACGTCGTTTTCGATCGTTTCGATTATGCGGGCATTCGGCTCTACCGGGTGCCGGGAGCCGTCGTCGATAAACCGCGCGTCAGCACGGCCTATGCGACCGGTCTCGCCTACGGCGTCTCCGTCGACCGCGGCTCGCGCGATGTCATCGTCTGCAACGGCGAGTTCACGGCGTTGCGGCACGGCGTGACCGCGGGCGGGTCCGAGGGCGTCAACATCAACATCCGCGCTTACGCCAATCGCTGTATCGCCATGCGCGATGCGGGCCTCGACAGCCATCCCGCGGGCGACCGGATCGATTTCAGCCATAACACGGTGATCTTCGGCAGCGATGCCAGTGCGGGATCGATGGATGGTATCATCGGCCAGGGGCCGCGATTCAAGGCCGCGCACAACACGGTCCTCGGTGCGCGGCGCTACGGCGTGATCCACCAGATTTCCGCCGGGCAGCCGCATATCGTGCCGGTGACGGAGATTGACAAAAACTGGATTACCGGCATCGCCGGCCCGGCATCGACGCGCGCCGCCGTCTGCGTCACACCGTCGGTCGGCGGTACGCAGCCCTGCCTCGTCTTTGTGCGCGGTAATGCGGGCCTGGGTGCCGCATTCACGATCGGGATCTACATCGATACGAGCTTCATTTCTCACGACTGGGTGGAGCTCACCGGCAATGTGCTGACCGGCGCATCCAGCAAAGGGGCGCTCATCGTCGCCGACACCGGGTACACGATCAATGGCGGCGTGGTGGCCCGCAACTGGCTGGGTGGCGGCTCGACGGAGGCAATCTATCTCCAGGGGACCGACGCCGACAGCATCAAGGACGTGCTCGTCGAGGGCAACAGAAGTGCCGGCGGCACTGCGGCGCTCCGCCTCCTCAACTGCCTGCGCGTGCGGTTCGGCCAGATGATTGGCACGCATAAATCGCTGACAACGTCCGGACTCAACGATTGCACGGCGCTGGGCGGCGGCAGCTACACGGTCGCAGAGCTAACGACCACACTGGCCGGCCAGATGCTCGGCGCCACGGTGAAATGCTCGAACGCGCGCAAGAACGGCGAGGGCGCCGGCGTCGGCACGGGACTGCCGGCGATCTCGACCGGCACCAACTGGAAATGCCTCGATACCACCGGGCTGTTCGTGACGCCGGTGGCTTGAAACGTTGTCGCTGGCGACTCTCGTGTCCGAGAGCCGGCCGGATGCGACGGGCGCAAATCATTGTCGCATCCGACTCCCGTGTCCCGAGAGCCGGCCGGATGCGACGGAGCACTGAACAAGGGCACGTCATGACCTCCATCACCTTTGACTCTCTCGAGTCCGAGTATCAGCGCCTGTGGGCCGACGTGCAGGTGCGGCCGGAGCGTAAAGCCGCCGCTCTCGTCACGGCGCGCCGGATACAGGATCATCGTGCACGCTATCTCGCCGTCACAGCGGAGACCGGTGTGCCATGGCCCATGATCGGTATGATTCATGCCATGGAGTGCGGCCTCGATTTCTCGCGTCATCTGCACAACGGCGACAAGCTGACCGAGCGCACCTGGCAGCAGCCGAAGAATCGCCCAGCACACGGCGAGCCGCCGTTTACGTGGGAGGAATCGGCCGTCGACGCGCTGCGCTTTGACAAGCTCGATCGTTGCACCGACTGGACCATCCCGCGCCTGTTGTTCCTGCTCGAGGGCTACAACGGCTGGGGCTATCGCCGCCATCACCCGGATGTGCTGTCGCCCTATCTTTGGAGCGGCACCGCCCACTATTCACGGGGCAAATACATTGCCGACGGGAAGTGGAATGCGAGCGCTGTCAGCGGCCAGAGCGGAGCGGCGGCGATACTGGTCTGTCTGATCGAGATCGCGCCGGAAGTGGCGGCCACATTCGGCGCCGGCGAAGCGGCGGCCGAGCAAGGGGCTCTCGCGTTCGCCAAGGCATCGGTGGGAGATTCGGTGGTCGCTTCCGGCCGGTCTTTGGTGGGCGCTTCCGACTCTCGTTCCGAGAGCCGGCCGGAAGCGCCGGTTACCGCTGCGACTCTCGCCGCCGAGGGCTCCAGATCCATGACGCTGCTGCAGCGACTGCAGGCCTCGCTGGCGGCGCTGGGCCTCTCGACCGCCGGACTATCAACCGCCGACAGCTTCGGCCTCGCAAGGGAGTGGATCAGTGGTCTCAAGACTTTGGCGGCGGATCATGCTGTGGTGCTCGTCCTGGGCGGCATCGGTGCGGGAGGGCTGGTGGTCTACCTGGCTCAGCATTACCTGGTCGCGGCTGCGCGAGATGGTAGGTATGCGCCGAGAGGCGCTTTGGTTGCGCCTTCCGACTCTGCTGACGCAGAGCCGGCCGGAAGGCGCGGTTAAATCAATGCTGGGCCCCTTCGCCTTCCTCCTGTCGCCGACGAGCTTGCTCGTGATGGGCATCATCGCGGCCATCGCCTACATCCACAACGACGGCGATAAACGCGGCTACGCGCGCCACCTCGCGGAAATCAACGAGGCCGTGCGCGAGAAGAACAAGGCGATCGGTCGGACCAACGACGGCGTGCTGGCGACCATCGACCGACGCGAGAGCGAGCGGCAGGTGGTGATTCAGGAAGTGGTGCGCACCGTCGAGGTGCCGGGGCCAGAGCAGATCATCCGCGTGCCCGGTCATTGCCCTCCCCCCCCCGAGATCCCGGCCGGGGTTCTGGCCAAACTGAACAAGCTGCAGTGAGGAAACCATGCTGACCATTCTGCGATTGTCGCTCGTGCTATGCGTATCGCTGGCGCTGGGCGGTTGCCCCGGCGACAAGCCGTTGCCACCTGCGGCGCTGACACCGCCACCGGCAGCCCTGCTGCTCGTGCCCGAGCCGCTGGAGAAGATCCCGGCCTGCGAGGCGCAGCCCGCCTGCCGCATCAAGCACTATGCCGCCGTGCGCGCGCAGTACGGCCGCCTCGCCGACCGCACCCGCGGCCTGCAGAGCTACGTCGTCACGATCGCCGCGAAATGAGCAGCGAGGGAACAATGGCCCATGCACGATCCCTATCACGTGAACGGCTGGAACAGCTCGCCGCCGCCCACGATCCATTCGATCCTGCTCGGCATCGAGCACAGGTTGGGTGGCCTGCAGCAGGGACAACTGATTACGCGCGAGACCATGAAAGACCGCTTCGACCGTCTGGAGGACCGCGTGAGCAACCTGGAAAAAGCGCCGCCGGACGAGCCACCGCAGAAGCCGCCGGGCTCGCTCGGCGACAACTTGAAGCTGGTCAAGGAAATCATCCAGTTCCTGATCCCGCTGACGCTGCTGGTCGCGGTCGTGGTCGGCAAAATGACGCTGCTGGAGGGCATTCCGCTGTTGCGCAAGGCAATAGCCTTGAACTAGCGCCTTCCGGCCTCCCGGCGCAGGCCGGGATCCCGCAGGGGAGTCGGAACGGGCCAGAGACAAGCCCGCCGGAGGCGGGTCGGAACGGGCCACTAGAATGGTTCTGGCGCCAGTCGCTGCTGCGCCAGATCTGGATCGCCACCGGCTGCGCCGCCGTGATCGTGCTGGTGTTTTGATGGGTAAGCGCCGCGTGCCTCAAATCACGTCCGAGACCATCGGGCCGGTAACGCTCTACCTCGGCGATTGCCGTGAGGTGATGGCGCAACTGCCGCCGGACCAGATTCACGCCTGTGTGACCGACCCGCCCTACGAGCTTGGATTCATGGGCAAGAGCTGGGACTCGACCGGCGTGGCCTCGACCGCCGCCACCTGGGAGGCCGTCGGCCGTGTGCTGCGCCCTGGCGGGCACCTGGCCGCGTTCGCGGGCTCACGCACCTATCACCGCATCGCCGGCGCCATCGACGACGCCGGCTTCGAGATCCGCGACATGCTGCTGTGGATGTACGGCAGCGGATTCCCCAAGTCGCTCGACATCTCGAAATGCATAGACAAGGCGGGGGGGGGTACATCGGGGCAAGGCCGGCAAGCCGTTGCCCGGCGATCCAAAGGAGAAGATGCTGCGCGGATACGAGCGGGCGCCGAAGGGCGCTGCCGTCTTCGATGATGCGAAGCGCTGGGAGGGCTGGGGCACCGCATTGAAGCCGGCGCACGAGCCGATCGCGCTCGCGCGCAAGCCGATCAGCGAAGGCGCCGTCGCCCGCAATATGATCCGGCACGAGACGGGCGGGCTCAACATCGACGCGTCCCGCGTCAATTGGCAAAGCAACGCCGATGCTGCTGCTGCTGCTGCTGCTGCGCAAAGAGTATGCCGAGACACGCCTGGACGCGAGCGCTGGGCCGGAAATGGCGGTGTATATCTCGATCCCGCAGGTTCGTTGGTAACGTGGGAGGACAAGGCCGATCTCGGTCGCTGGCCGGCCAATGTGTTGCATGACGGGTCGCTCGAGGTGATCGAGGCGTTCGCGCCGATGCACCGGCCGGCCGCGCGGTTCTTTTACAGCCCGAAGGCCAGTCGTGAGGAGCGGGAGTTCGGGATGGTGCCTTTATCTGTCGCTGGCGACTCCCGTTCCGGGAGCCGGCCGCCAGCGACGAAGAACATCCACCCCACCGTCAAGCCGCTCGACCTGATGCGCTGGCTGGCCACCCTGGTGACGGCGCCTGGCGGCACGGTTATCGACCCGTTCATGGGCTCCGGCTCGACCGGCATCGCCTGCGTGCGTGCCGGGTTCCGGTTTGTCGGCATCGAACAGAGTCCAGAGTATTTCGACATCGCCAGGCGGCGCATCGCACACGCGGTCGACGAGGCAGAGCGCATGCCCGACATGGAGCGGCGCATCGAGGCGGCGGTGCACGAGTTCCGCCGCGCGCAGCAGATTGAGTTGATTTTTTGATTGGCGCTTCCGACTCCCGTTCCGGGAGCCGGCCGGAAGCGCCTGATTCATACCGGTGGCGCTCCCTCAGCCGCTCGCCGGTCACCCCGCCGCTGGCTCTCCGCCCCTGGAGCCGGTGGCGGGGATTTTTTGCGTTGGGCCGAGCTGAGCTGAGCTGACCATTTTCGTGAGGTCACGAAAATGGTCCGGGCCTTTCGTTACGCGTTTTCTGATTTCATGTTTTCGACCACATCGAACGCGGCTTTCACTTTGGCAATCCAATCGTCGATCTCCACGCGATGCGTTTTATCTGTCGGGCCGCTGGCGAGGTTTGTCGCGAGCACGCGCGCAACCCATTCCTTTTGGTTTTCGGTGTAGATCGGCTTCGCGAGATGCGCGTGAGCTTCAATGAGGATTTGCTCAACAAGGCGCGCGGTCGCGTCCACAACTATGCTCTTTCTGGCGAAATCGCGCGCCCTATTTCGTAGGTCGCGCAGTTGCTCCGGCGTTGCTTGGCTCATTGGTCCGGCCTCATGTTTGCTCAAAAGACCTTGCCGCCGTGCGCGGGGGCGGTCGGGTTCAAATCGTAAGCGGGAGCGGCGGGCATTGGCTGCCAGTACATCGGCATTCCGCCCATGTTGACGATGTCATCGCCGGTATAGTCGCCGGGAGAAATGTTGGCCCACCACCACGATTCATCGTGGTCTCCATCCTCAACCCAATGCGCCTCACCTACATTCCAAGTTTTTGAGTGGGCGAGCCACGCAGCAACGATGATCGCGTCCTTGGGCGCGGTCTCGATCGGTTGCCACATGGCTCGGGCCTTTCATTACGTCGTAGCGCGGATGCCGTCCGCTGCGGATTTCAAGGCGCGCCAAGCGTTCGTGTCGCGCATCATTTCAGCCAACTTGGCGAGATCGTCCATTTTTTTAGCGCAAGCCTCTCGCTCGGCTGCAATAGCCTCGCGAAGCCCGGTCAAAATCAACCCTTCAATGTAAGGGATCTTGCTCGACCATTCGAGTTTTCCGACGATCTCGCGAGCCTTGTCTTCAAGCGTCATGGCTCCGGGCCTTTCAGATCGTTTTTGCGTGGCAGTAGTCGCAGACTACTTTGCCATCAATGATGTTTTCGTTTCCGCGCACGCCCTTACGGCAACAACCGGGCTCACGGCACTTATCCGGCAGCAGCCGCCATAGTCGCTCAATGATGCTCATGCCAGCGGCCCTTTATGCTGCGGTTGATCGTGCGCGGATTGCATCAGCGTAGCCAATCCCCGCAAGGTTTCCTTCGGTGCGCGGAATAAGAACACGTTTACTGCCGTGCGACCCTTCCACATTGTCTTCGATGATTTTAGTGCACA
>JANNSA010000272.1:0-17690 GCA_031402115.1 Hyphomicrobiaceae bacterium
TATCGCACCGCAGCGGGCCGCCGCGCCAGCCTCTGGTGCGATACGGCGAAGACGCCTTTCGCACCCTACGCCGCCGCAAACCGGGTAGGGTGCGAAAGGCCTTCTTCAGGCCGTATCGCACCGCAACAGGCAGCACGCGCCAGCCTCTGGTGCGATACGGCGAAGACGCCTTTCGCACCCTACTTTTGGGCACCGCTGCTCGCCAATGGAATTGCGTGTTGCACGCAGTAGCTTAGCTGCCAAGAGCGTGCCCAACGGTTACCGCCATGGCGTCGGCTAAGCTGGACATTGCGTTGACCCGGAGGCCTTGCAAGCAACCTGACAGTTATTCGTTACGTTGAATCACCATTTCATTGCCATACTGCAATCAATTTCATTCACTAATACTTGTAAATTACAGCGATCGTTCTGAATACTTCAAGTACAGTCCATCGCATGGGCCCCGCCGCCGGAAGTCTTCTCGAGAGCTGGTCGGGACGACGGGGCCCTGGCGATCACTCGGCCGATTCCATCAGCTGAGTTCGGGTGTGTGAAGCGCTGCCGGGCACTATCGGCAATTCCGGACTGATGACCGGGCTGGCGCTTGACATGTCGAGAGATCGCGGTTGGGCGGCCAGTGCCTCATCACCCATCACCATCATCGCGCTGGCCGTCCGGCCTTCCTTTTCGGGTTGCGTTGAATGCCAACCGTCAAGATGTAGCTGCAGCTTTTACTTCTGTACCAACCGCGACAGACAGCCGCAATTTGCTGACTCTCGTCTTAACCATGTCTCTGAATTGTGGATGCAATCACGGCTGCCCTGGTCCACCGGGGCGTCGTGACCGCACTGCAGTCTGTTCAGACTGACTGGCGGGATGGCTGGCTGCAGCGTCATGCGCGTGGAGCTTTGCCGGGGCCCTCCATGCCGGAGGGCGGGGAACGCTTGGGGCGTTTCTGTCAATCGCAACTGACTGGATGCACGCCGGCGCTTCAGCCGGTCCGTGGTCCTCCCATCAGAAGGGTTCCTTTATGCGCCGCATCTTCGGCCTCGTCCTGTCGCTTGTTGCTATCCTGTTCGTAAGCGCCACGCTGACTGCCACGCCCGCCGCCGCCGCCAAGGGCGGAACCACGTCGCAAGGCTGCCTGCCCAGCACCGTCAAGGCCATGCTCGCCAAGGTGCGCGCCAAGTTCGGTAAGATCATTGTGGTTTCGACCAACCGGCCGGGCGCCCGCATCCTCGGCAGTGGCCGCCGCAGCCATCACGCCTCGTGCCGCGCCGTCGACTTCCTGCCGCCCAAGGGCAAGTACCAACAGGTGGTCCGCTTCCTCAAGAGCAATTGGAATGGTGGCGTCGGCACCTATAGCTGCAACTTCCACCACATCCACATCGATAATGGCGCCCGCGTCCGCTATCATAAGTGCCAGTAGGCATCAGCACGCGGCGGCGCCCTGGTTGGATCCAGGGCGCGATTGCCGCTAGCCCTCGGGCCGTTGCTTCACGGGCCGGCGCATGAAGTCTGGCACGTGGTCTCCGAGCCCGCGCACGGACGGGCCGTCGTCGGCGTCGGGACGGCGGACCGGCCGGGTTTGCACGGTGCCGGCGCGAACGGGTTCCGGGTTGCGATCGGGCGCGCGCTCCGGCGTGCGCTCCGGACGGCGCGCGCTACGGTCTGGCGAATTGCGGCTGCTCGATTCACGGTCGGCACGGGGCCGATTGACATCGCCGCGCGCCGTTTCTGCGCGGCCCGGCGACTGGCTACCCGGCGACTGGCTGCCTGGCGACTGGCGGCCAGCGCGCGGGCGATCACCTTCGGGGCGATCCGCGCTACCACTCTCGGGCCGGACACGTTCCGTGCCACTTCGTTCCGAAGCACTCCGTTCCGAAGCACTGCGGTCAGAGCGCTGACGATCACCACCACCTCCGCGACGGCGGCGGGCAGCGGGCGGGCGGCTGGATGCGGCTGGACCGCTGGCAGGCTCGGCGCCAGAGTCGAACGAAGCATCATGCGGTTGGTCGGATTGGCCATCGCCGGCATCGCGTCGCGACAACATCGGCGGCTGTGATGACGCATCCTGGCGCGAGCCGACAGCTAAAGCCGCCGCCGCCGCATCCTTGCCTGCACCGGCGCCGTCATGTGACGGTAGGCCAGCTTCTGCATCGTGCAACGCGGCGGGACCATTTTCTGTTTGCGCCGCCGCCCGCGCTCCTGGCCTCCCATCCGTTCTGCCACGGCCGGAGCGCGCGCCGCCTGGACGCCCATTCACCGCCCGCTCAGGCTTGGCCTCGCCACTCCGTGCCACGGGCGTGGCGGCGCGCCGTACAATGCCGCGCTTCGGCCGGCCACGGCGGCCGCTGCCTTCGCCGGCATCTTCAGGCGGTGGGCCGTCGACCCATTCCAGCGGCACCTTCACAATGCCTTCGATCTCCTTGAGGATGCGCATGTCGTCGCTGGTCACCAACGTTGCCGAGAAGCCCTTGCGCCCGGCGCGGCCGGTGCGGCCAATGCGATGAACATAATCCTCGGCATGCACGGGCACATCGAAGTTGAAGACGTGGCTGACTTCGGGGATATCCAGCCCGCGCGCCGCCACATCGCTGGCGGCCAGGAACATGATCGTGCCGGCGCGGAAGGCATCCAGCGTCGCAGTGCGCTTGTGCTGGTCCATATCGCCATGCAGGCAGCCGACATTGAAACCATGCCGCGTCATTGACTTATAGAGGATGTCAACATCGGTCTTGCGGTTGCAGAAGATGATCGCGTTCTTGACCTCTTCTTCGCCAATCCACTTCCGCAAGGCTTCGCGTTTCTCCTTGGGGTCCCAGGCGACATATTTGAAGCGCTGCGTGATGGTGGCCGCCGTGGTCGCCTGCGGAGCGACTTCGACCCGCTCGGGGCTTTGCAGGAACCGGTCAACCAGCCGCTTGATCTCTGTAGGCATCGTCGCCGAGAAGAACAGCGTCTGCCGGCGCGTCGGCAGCAGGCTGCAGATGCGCTCGATATCGGGGATGAAACCCATATCAAGCATGCGGTCGGCCTCGTCGATGACGAGGATTTCAACGCCGGTCAGCAGCAGCTTGCCGCGGCCGACGTGATCGAGCATGCGGCCGGGCGTGGCGATCAGCACATCAGCGCCGCGATCGAGCTTACGGTTCTGTTCGTCGAACGAGACGCCGCCAATCAACAACGCCACGGTCAGCTTGTGATTGACGCCATAGCGCTCGAAATTCTCGGCGACCTGGGCTGCCAGTTCACGCGTTGGGCATAGGATCAGCGAGCGCGGCATGCGGGCGCGGGCGCGGCCCGTCTCCAGCTTGGTCAGCATCGGCAGCACGAACGAAGCGGTCTTACCGGTGCCGGTCTGGGCGATACCGAGGACATCGCGACCGGCCAGGGCGAACGGGATCGCCTGCGCCTGGATTGGGGTCGGTTCAGTGTAGCCGGCGGCCTCGATGGCAGCCTGTACTTTGGGGCTCAGTCCGAGCTCTGAAAACTTCATGAGGCGGCGTGCATGCCTTTTGCTGTGAGGGCGGCGCCACCCGCGCTTGCGGCTTCTGGCTGAACTGCCAGAAGCGGGCGAGAAAGTAACGGGCGCAACGCTGACCTGAGGATCACGGCATTGACCGCGACAGCAAACGCATCCGCCATGCCGCCCGCACTGTGCAATGTGTCACGTCGGCGCAACATCAGAATGCCTTCTACTGGACTGGCGCGGGGTCTTCTACTGTCATTTGGCCAGGGAGCCCGAGTTTTACAGTCTTGCTGAGATCAGTGTCTCGCGCTGGATCGTAGGATTGCACCAGCAAGGTTGCCTCGTTGGCAGCTTCGGATTCGAGTTCCAACGCGGCATTGTCGATGTTGATGTCGTTCAAGGCCTGGACCGGCTTGGCCATGATGATGTCGGTGCCAGTACCATCGGACTTCGGCGACAGCCATTGCACGTAGATTTTGGCGGCGCGTTTGCCTGCCGTGCTGACGTAAACGACGATGGCACGGTATGAGCCCTTGCGGCCATCGGCTTCCCAGCTGCCGGCCGATGCCACTTCGGCAACATTGGCGTCGAGGCCCGCCGCGATGGTGTCGGCGTCCGCGCCGCGTACTGGCGATGCGGGCAGTAACAACAGGCTTGCAACAACAACGAGCCCACAAACCGCTAAGATGGGACGCATCCTGAACTCCGGTTGCGAAACGACAGTGGGGGCGACCCTAACGCCGCCCCCACCGGTTCCGCAATCAATCCTCGCCTTGCACCGCGCGTGCCAGCAGGCCGCCGATGATACCACCGACGATCGGCGCCACCCAGAACACCCACAATTGCTGCAGGGCAAGCGCGCCGCCGAACAGGGCCGTGCCCGTCGAGCGGGCCGGATTGAGCGAGCCGTTCGACATCGGCACGGTGATCAGCAGCAACACAAACAACGCGAAGCCGATCGCGACCGGGGCCATGCTGCCGGCCGCGCCCTTGGTTGTGGCGCCGACGATCACATAGACGAACAGCGCCGTCGCCACGACTTCCGCCAGCAACACCGCGCCAAGGCCATACTTGCCCGGCGACGCGTCGCCAAAGCCATTGGAGGCGAAGTTGCCGAGCGCCGGGGCGACGGCCTGGGCGTTGGCGATCGTGTACCAGACGAAGCCGGCGAGCACAGCGCCAACCACCTGGGCGACAATGTATTGCAGGGCTTCCGAAGCTGGATGCCGGCCAGCCGCGACGAGACCGCACGTCACCGCCGGATTAAAGTGGCCACCAGAAACATGCCCGACCGCGTAGGCCATGCACATCACGGCCATGCCAATGCCCATCGTCACAAAACCATAGGACAGGCCGCCAATTCCCAGTGCGCCGGCGCCGCAGACGGCCGATACCAGCATGAACGTGCCGATGACTTCGGCCAGTAGTTTGCGCATCATCATTCTAACGTGACTCCCCCAGTTTGACTTGTACACGCCGGACCATTCCTCGGGTCCGCGTGAGGGCTGCTTGCGGGCACTTTCAGTCTGGGCGGAAGCCGTCGCTGCACGCGCCACCGCCGAAGCCTCTAATCGACGGATATGACGCTCTTATTACGATTTGCATCATTACGGAACAGTAATGTCAGCACCCCGGCGCACCAAGACCCGGTCAAGCCAGTCGGGGTCCATCTCGGGCACCGACGACAGCAGCAGATCGGTGTACGGATGGTGCGGCGGTTCGAACATCTCGTCCTTGGGCCCCGCTTCAACGATTCTACCGTGCTGCATCACCACCACTTCGTCGGCGATGGCGCGGACGGTAGCGAGGTCGTGGGTAATGAAAAGGTAGGCGAGATCGAACTCGCGCTGCAAACGGTCAAGCAGTTTGAGGATGCCCTCGGCGACGATCTGATCGAGCGCCGACGTCACCTCGTCGCACAGTATTACCTTGGGATCGGCTGCCAGCGCCCTCGCGATGCAGACGCGCTGCTTCTGGCCGCCCGACAGTTCCGACGGCAGCCGATCGCCGTACTTGGCTGGATCGAGTTCAATCATCTCCAGCAGTTCAGCGATGCGCTTGTCGCGCACCTTGCCCGTCATGCCCAGATTGAGTTCCAGCGGCCGGCCGATGACATCCCGCACGCGCTGCTTGGGGTTCAAGGCCGTGTCGGGCATCTGATAGATGAGTTGGACTTGGCGCAATTGCTCGCGGCTGCGCGCGCGGTAATTGGCCGGCAAGATGGCGCCGTTGAATGTCACGCGGCCGCGCTTGGGCGGCAGCAGGCCGGTGATGCAGCGCGCCAGCGTTGACTTGCCCGAACCCGACTCGCCAACCACCGCGACGGTGCGGCCACGTTGCAGCTCCAGCGTCACATCGTGCAGCACCGTGATCGGGCCGTACCCAGCCGTAACGTGATCGATTGAGAGCACCGGCTTCTCAGTCCGCGATCCTCTGGGCTTCTGCGGCCTGGTGAAGTGGCGAACCGCCCACAGCGTCTTGGTGTAGTCCTGCTCAGGCTTCGCCAGCATGGTCCGTGTCGGCGCTTCCTCGACCAGCCGCCCATCCTTCAACACCATGATGCGGTCGGCCATTTGCGCGACCACGGCGAGATCGTGCGAGATGTAGATTGCGGCAGTCTGGTAGCGGCGGACGATGTCGCGGATAGCGGCGAGCACGTCAATCTGCGTCGTCACGTCGAGTGCCGTGGTTGGCTCGTCAAAGATGATCAGGTCGGGCTTGCAGGCCATTGCCATCGCTGTCATGGCGCGCTGCAATTGCCCGCCGGAGACCTGATGCGGGTAGCGCCAGCCGATCTTGTCCGGGTCAGGCAACAGCAATTGGCGGTAGAGTTCCACCCCATCGCGTTCGGCGACGGCGCGGCTGGCCTGCCCGCGCGCTACCGGCGTCTCGCAATACTGATCGATCAGCGTGTGCGCCGGGTTGAAGGCGGCGGCGGCGCTCTGCGCGACATAGGCAATACGGCTACCGCGCAGCTTGGACTTCTGAACCTCGCTTGCCGCCAGCAGATCGATGCCGTCGAAGTTGATGCTGCCCCCAGAGAAGCGGCAGCCGGGCCGCGCGAAGCCCATCGCGGCGAGACCCAGCGTTGACTTGCCAGCGCCTGACTCGCCAATCAGCCCGAGCACCTCGCCGCGCGCCAAGCTGAGGTCCATGCCACGCACGATCGGCAGCCAGACATCGCCGGACTGGCCCTCAATGTGCAGACCACGGATTTGCAGCAGGGCGTCACCCCTCGCGCGCGTTGGCGTCTTGGCGTCAGTGACCATCGCGCAATCCGCTCGTCTTGTGCAGGAACCAGTCAACGACGAAGTTGACCGCAATAGTCAGCAGGGCGATGGCCGCCGCCGGCAGCAGCGGCGTGACATTGCCGTGGGAGATCAATGTCGCGTTCTCGCGCACCATGGACCCCCAATCGGCAGTCGGCGGCTGGATGCCAAGCCCAAGGAACGACAGCGCGCTGATGGTCAGGAAGACGAAGCAGAAGCGCAGGCCGAACTCAGCCGCCAACGGCGCCAGGATGTTCGGCAGGATCTCGCGCCGCACCACCCAGCCAAGGGATTCGCCGCGCAATTGCGCCGCCTCAACAAAGTCCATCACTGCCACGTTCATGCCGACAGCGCGCGCCAGCCGGAACACCCGCGTTGAATCCAGCACGGCAATGATCAGCGTGACAGCCAGTGCCGACGGCCCGGTAATGGAAAGCAGCATCAGCGCGAAGATTAGTTGCGGGATCGCCATCAGCACATCGACGAGGCGCGACAGCACCTGATCAGTCCAGCCACGCAACACGGCCGCCAGCATGCCCAGCGTGCTGCCAAGCAGGAACGACAGGCAGGTGGTCGCCAGCGCGATGCCGATGGTGTTGCGGGCACCATAGATCAGCCGGCTGAGCATATCGCGGCCAAGCTGGTCGGTGCCAAGCAGATAGGTGCCGATCGGCGCACCATTCTCATCGGTCGCAAGAGAGCCCCAGTCGGCATAGGCATCGCCCAGCACATCGGCCTCGCCAAACGGCGCGATCAGCGGCGCCAGGATCGCCGCGAGCAGATACAGCGTAACAATGATCATGCCGAACCAAGCCGTGGACGGCGCCCGGCTCAGCTCCCGCACGATGGCCGCGAAGCCGCCACGCCGCTTGACGAGCGCACTGCCAGCCACTGCCGGCACCGATGTCACCGGCCCGCCCTTGATCACATCCTGGCCGATCTCGATTGTCATCGCGGATGCAGCAGCCTTGGATTGGTGGCGATGGCGATGATGTCGGCGGTCAGGTTGAGCAGGATGTAGGTGCCCGCGAAGATCAACGCGCAGCCCTGTACCACCGGGATGTCGCGGGCGGTGACGGCATCGACCATCAACTGGCCGACGCCTGGATAGACGAACACCACCTCCACCACGACGACGCCGACAACCAGGTAAGCGAGGTTGACGGCGATAACCGTGACAATCGGCGCCCAGGCATTCGGCAGCGCGTGCAGCACCACGATGTTCCAGGGCGACACGCCCTTCAGCCGCGCCATCTCGATATAAGGGCTGGCCATCAGGTTGAGGATGGCGGCCCGCGTCATGCGCATCATGTGCGCGACAATCACCAGCGTCAGCGTCAGCGCTGGCAGCGCCATCAACTGCAACCGCTCCAGGAACGGCGTATCGCTGTCGACGGTGGACAGCGATGGCAGCCATTCCAGCTGGACGGTGAACACCAGCATCAGGATGTAGGCCATGAAGAACTCGGGCGACGAAATGGTTGTCAGCGTCAAGGCGTTGACGACACGGTCAAAGATGCCACCACGCCAGAGCGCCGCCAGCAGGCCAAGGATCAGGGCGAGTGGCACTGAGATGATGGCGGCGAAGGCGGCCAGATACAGCGTATTGAGCAGGCGCGGACCAATCACCTCGGCAACCGTGCGGCGGTAGTCGACCCGGCTGGCAAACGAGCTGCCGAAATCGCCGCGCGCGACATTGCCGATCCATTCGACATAGCGCGTCAGGGGCGGACGGTCGAGACCCAGCTCCCGCTCAAACGCCGCCACCGTCTCAGGCGTTGCGCTCTGACCGAGGATTTGCGTGGCGAAGCTGCCCGGCAGGAATGACACCAGCGAAAAGATCAGCACCGACACGGCAAACAGTGTCACGAGCCCGATACTCAAGCGCTGCAGCACGGTGCGCACGACCGGGTGCATTCGAAACGAACCTCCTGGCTTCCCCTAAGGCCACACTGCCCGTTGTGTCCGGGCCGGCGATTGACCTTAGCGCCAGTGTGACAAATCAAACAGGCGAGCGCCATGACAAATCGAAGGTGACGCAAGGGGCGTCCTGCGGGACGCCCGGTCGTGCCGTTCCAGCAGTCCGTTAAGTGCTGACCTTCGGCTGAACCACAAGAGTAGCGGCGAGACTTGTCCGGCCCGCATGCCACACATTCGGCGCGGGCATTGGTGCCCAGCACCGACGATGCGCCCGTCGCGCGCGGGCGACACCCGTGTCGCTACAATCGGGCGAGCGCTAGGGCCTGTCGTCAGTTGATCCGAGTCCGTCATGCCTCAGCGGATCAAAATTCACCATCCGGCGGTTTGATCGTCGTCGGATAGGCGATTCCCAAATCACTTTTTCTCTGACTCATGGGTGGTCGGCAACCAGGAGCCCGACCGATGCAACGCTTTGCCCTGCGCGACGATCAATGGCTGCGGATCAAGGACATGCTGCCGGGCCGCGAGGGTCATGTCGGTGGCACCGCGGCAGATAACCGGTTGTTCGTCGATGCGGTGCTGTTCCGCTATCGCACCGGTATTCCGTGGCGTGATCTTCCACTTCGGTACGGTCACTGGAAGCCCACCCACAAGCGCTTCCGGAGATGGTGTGAAAGCGGTGTTTTCGCGCGCATTTTCAGGGCTTTGGCAGGTGACGCCGACGGCGAATTCATGCTGCTCGACGCCACCATCGTGCGCGCCCACCAGCACAGCGCCGGCGCCAAAAAAAAGCCGGCGAGTGCCAGGCCATCGGCCGATCGCGCGGTGGCCTGACCACCAAGATCCATGCCGTCGTCGATGGGCTCGGCAATCCGGTGGTGCTGTCGCTGACGCCCGGACAGGCCGCCGATATCACCCAGGCGGAACCTCTGCTCGACGCGATCGAGCCGGACGCCCTGATCGCCGACAAGGGCTATGACGCCGATGCCCTCATCGCGACGCTCGAGCGCCGCAAGATCATCGCGGTGATCCCATCGAAAGCCAACAGGAAGCAGCAGCGCAAAACCGACTTCGCCCTCTACCGCGAACGCAACCTGATCGAGCGCTTCTTCTGTACCTTGAAGAACTATCGAGGCATCGCAACGCGTTACGATAAACTTGCCGGTACGTTCCAGGCTGGCATTCTGCTGGTCTGCGTGGTCATATGGCTCAAGTGACGACACGCCCTAAGACAATTCGATGCCGGCGCATTCGCGCAAACGACGTGTCAACCCAGCCGCCAATGGCGTTGCCAGGATTGGAACATCAGCACAGTCCACAGGCTGGTCTGCCAGTTGCGGCGGCCGCTGACATGTTCGCACCAGCGCTGGCGGATCGGCGCCGGATCAAAGACGTTGCCGTGGCGCAGCGCCTGTTCCGACAACAGGTCCTCGGCCCAATCGCGCAAAGGCCCCCGCAGCCAGCGGTCGATCGGGATACCAAAGCCCATTTTCGGACGGTTGAACGCCGTCTCGGGCACATGCCGGGCGAGCATAGTGCGCAGCACGCGCTTGCCAATGCGGCCATCGAGCTTGTGCGCCAGCGGTAGCGACCAGGCGAACTGCACGACGCGATGATCGAGCAGCGGATTGCGGGCTTCCAGCGACATGGCCATGCTGGCGCGGTCGACCTTAGTCAGGATGTCGTCAGGCAGATAGGTCAACGTATCGCGGTACTGCATGCGCTCGATGAAGCCTGGCACGATGCCGGCGATGCGCGGATCGCTAGCCGCCGTTACCGGCTCGCGCGCACCGGGCACGACGCTTTCTGGATCGATCCAGGCACTGGTCAGCTTGCGATAAAAACCGTCGGCGGTCTCGCCCAACACATCGCTCAACTTGTGCATCTTGTCGCCCGGCGCCAGTGGCCGGAAGCGCTCCGGGATGACCGAGAACGCGCGATCCCAGGTGCGCGGCGGCACGCATCGCAATAGGCCCGCAACACCATCGCGCAGGCCGCGCGGCGTCACCGCCACGAAACGCCGGAAGCGATCCGCCTCCAGATAGCGGTTATAGCCGGCGAACAGCTCATCGCCGCCGTCGCCTGACAGCGCCACGGTGACGTGCTGACGGGCGAGTTGCGCCACCAGCAGCATCGGGATCTGCGAGGCGTCAGCGAACGGCTCATCGTAGATATCGGGCAAGCGCGGCACCAGATCGAGCGCGTCCTTAGCGTCAATCATCAGCGTCGTGTGATCCGTGCCGAGATGCTGGGCAACGGCGCCGGCATACCCTGACTCGTCAAAGCTGGGCTCGCGGTAGCCGATCGTGAAGGTCTTGACCGGCCGGGTGGCATGCTTCTGCATCAGCGCCACGACCGCCGAGGAGTCGATCCCGCCTGACAAGAACGCGCCAAGCGGCACATCGGCGACCATGCGCCGGGCTACCGCGTCGCCAAGCAACCGCTCCAGCTCATCGGCGGCAGCCTCAAGATTGCCTTGGAACGGACTTTGCGCCGCTGCGCCGACCAGTTCTGCAAGGCTCCACCAGGCCGCCTCCTGCGGTGCTGACTTGCCGTCGAACCGGACCAGATGCCCCGGCGCCACCTGCCGCATGCCGGCAAAGGCCGTGTGCGGCGATGGGATGGAATTGTGCCGCAACAGCGCAGCGATGGCGCCCCGGTCCAGGGCCCGGTTGAAATCCGGGTGCGCGAGCAGAGCGCGGGGCTGCGAGCCGAACAGGGTGAGCCCACCTTGCGCGCTCCAGTACAGCGGCTTCTTGCCGAGACGGTCGCGCGCCAATGTCAGATGCCGCTCATGCCTGTCCCACAAGGCCAGCCCAAACATGCCGTTGGCGCGGCGCAGCGTCGTTTCCAGACCCCAGGCGGCGGCAGCCTCCAGCAGCACTTCGGTGTCGGAATGGCCGCGCCAGGCAATGCCGCGCGGCGCCAGTTCGGCGCGCAAGTCCTCGGCGTTGTAGATTTCGCCGTTGAAGACCAAGACGTGCCGGCCCGAGGCGGAGCACATGGGTTGGCGGCCGGCCGGCGACAGGTCGATGATCGCCAGCCGCCGGAAGCCGAGCGCTAACCCGGCATCGGCATCAACCCAGACGTCGGCGTCATCAGGTCCGCGTGCGGCGAGCGTGACAGCCATGCAACCAACAGTGGCCGCCAGCTGATTATCCTGCCGCCGCCCTTGTCGTTGAGCGTCGTGCACCCATAAGCCGGTGATCCCGCACATCGTCTCTCCCAAAAGCTTCCGCTGACGGCCGCTGACCGGCCATCCTGCTCAACAGATCCAGCCAGGCGCCATCATGGGCCGGCGCCGAAAACCGCGTGACGTGCTGGCGCGCTGCGGCGCCCATCCGCGCCCGTGTCAGTGCATCGCTCATGAGTTGCCCAAGCGCCGCCGCCAAGCTGTCGACCGCAGCATCGGGATTGGCCAACAGGCCTGTTGCGCCTGGCACGATCAACTCGGCGGCGCCGCCAACGCCAGCATAGGCGACCGCCGGCAACCCCGCCGCCGCTGCTTCGCCCAGGACATTGGCGAAGCCCTCAATGCGCGACGGCAAGACAAATAGATGGGCAGACAGCAACCCGCTGGTCAGGTCAGGCGCCGTGCCCGGCATCATGACGCGGCCAACCAACCCGAGAGCCGCAGCTTGCCGCGCCAGAACAGGCCGCAAGGGACCATCACCATGGATCACAAGGTCCCAATCAGGGTGCCGCGCCGCCAGCCGGCCGAAGGCTTCCAGCAGGCGGTCAAAACCCTTGTCCGGCACAAAGCGGCCAGCGGCGACGACGCTGAAGCGCCCGTTGCCGCCGGGTCGATGAGGCAGGGCCTGCGTTGCCAGCACAACAATGGGGTTGGCGATCACGGAAATGCGCTGGTCAGGGATCGACGCGAGCGCCCGCCGCGCCTGGCTGGTTTGCACCACAACGTGACGCGCCAACGCATGGCTACAGCGGCGAGCAAACCGGCGTGCCGAGCCAATCCGCTGGCCGTGTGCGGCGGGATCGGCCCGTTCGGCGATGATCAGTGGCGCCCGCAGACCGATGGTGGCCATTGCACCGAGCAGGCCACCCACGGTCGTGAAGGCGACCCCAACATCGGGGTGCCCAGCCCGCAGTGACGCTCGCAACTGCGCGATGGCGCGTGGCCAAGCAATCGCGCCCGCGTTGGAAATGGCGTCCAGCCGGATCAGTTCGACGCGCGGATCGGTCACGAAGAACGGCGCTTCGTGTGGCGGTTGCAGGCAGTGGATGCTGGCCGAACCGCCCGATGCCACCACCGCCGCAGCCAACCGCGTTACGATGCGCTCTGAGCCGCCGGCCCGGAGCGTCGGGATGATGAAACTGATCCGCATCAACGCCTATTCCAGCGTGAACGGCGCCAGCGCCGCACGCACGCGAGCGGCGTATTGGCTGATGATGCGCGGCGTCAGTGTCGGGTGCACTGGCAGCGCTAGGCTGCGTTCGCCGATTTCAAACGCCACCTGCCGCCGCTCAACCTGCAGATGCGCAAACGCCGCCTCACGGTAGATCTCCGGGCAACCGCCAGCCGTAACCGGCGCGCCGGTGGCGCCGATGCGGTCGAGCACCTCGGCATGGACGCTTCCCAGGCTACGCCCGTGCAGCCGCATGGCATCGGGTTGCAACAGCGCCATGGCCCGGTAATAGGCATGCCGATAGTGGTCGTCGGGCACCAGCTGCCGCACACTGCGCACCCCCGCCAGCTCACTGCGCCATTGCGCGGCATGCCGGGTGCGGCTGCGCACCCAGCCATCGAGCTTGTCCAATTGGCGGATACCGATAGCCGCCTGCATCTCGGTCATGCGCCAGTTCGAGCCGATGTCGTCATGCACATAGCGGAACGGCTTGCCGGACGTGCTCCCCGCTCGCCGCAGCGCGATCGACTTGCCGTGATCCTTGTACGACCACGCCCGGGCGAACGCGCTTTCATCCTGGAACAACACCATGCCACCTTCGCCGCCGGTGGTCATGATCTTGTCCTGACAGAACGAGAACGCGGCCGCATGGCCGAACGACCCGAGCGGCCGGCCGTTGATGGCCGCGCCGTGGCTCTGGGCGCAGTCCTCGATCACCAATAGGCCATGCCGGCTGGCCAGTTCCATGATCGCCAGCATGTCGGCCGGCCAGCCCGCCAGATGCACGGGGATGATGGCGCGGGTGCGCGGGCTGACTTGCGGCGCAATGGTTTCCACGCTGATTGCCAGCGAGGTCTCGTCAATATCGGCGAACACCGGCGTTGCGCCGACATTCATGACGCACGATGCCGAGGCGACGAAGCTGCGGGCAGCAACGATTACCTCATCGCCAGGGCCAACGCCCAAGGCGCGTAAGGCAAGCTCTAGCGCCACGGTGCCATTGAACACGGCGACCGCGTGCGGCGCCTGGAAGCGTCGCGCGAACAGGTCCTCGAAGCGGCGGACCTGGTCGCCGGTCCACTGATTGACCTTGCCGCTCTCAAGCACGGCCATCGCGGCGGCAATCTCATCATCGTCATAAAACGGCCAAGCATAGTCCGCTGCGCGCGGCTCAAAACCGGAGTTTGGGCCAGATCCTGCGCCAGCAGCTGGGTCATAGCCATGCGTGTCCGGCGCCGTTGGCGCTTCAAGAGCGGGCGAGAAAGCCAAGGCTGGCACCCCAATGGATTGCCCGGCGGCCGCGTGCACGCATCCCGTGCCGGGCCGCTACGCTGAGCGACTGCTGCTGATGGTCGAATCACGCACGGTGGACTACGCGACTCTGAGGCTTTCAGCCGCCGTCAACAAGGCGCTTTTCATACCCACAGAATCGTTTGCGGCTTGACAGCAGGAGCGAAGCACATCCGACGGTTCAGGAAGTCGGGGTCAGGCACTTACGCGCAAACTGGCGCAAGCCACGCGGCGCGGTCGATGCCGCGCGTAAGTGCCTGCCCCGGTTTGCCGACCCCGGCTGCCTGTCTTGCGCAATTGCGGGATAGGCGGCCGCGTGCGATGGAACCGCCATGGATGTCTGCATCATCAAGTACAACGCCGGCAATTGCGCGTCCGTGCTCAACGCGCTGGCGCGCATCGGTGTGTCGGCGGAGGTTTCTGACGACCCGGACGTCATTCGCCGCGCGCCCAGAGTCATCTTTCCGGGCGTTGGCGAAGCGGCCAGCGCCATGGCGCATTTGCGTGCACGTGGGCTCGATCAGGTGATCCGGTCACTGACGCAGCCGTTTCTGGGCATCTGCCTCGGCCTGCAATTACTGTGTGAGCACTCCGAAGAACGCGACACCGCCTGTCTTGGCATTTTCCCCAACCGCGTCCGGCGCTTTGCTGGCGGCGGCGGCTTGAAGGTGCCGCATATGGGCTGGAACCGGGTCGCCTCGACTGTCGCCGGCGATGAGCGTTTGCCAGCAGCCGCCAGCCAACCCTATTTCTACTTTCTGCATGGCTACTACGCCGACATCGGCCCAGCCACGATCGCGACGGCCACCCATGGCGAGACGTTTTCGGCGATGTTGGCTAAAGATAACTTCCTCGCCGTGCAGTTCCACCCTGAGAAGAGCAGTGGCGCCGGCCAGGCTGTACTCAACCGGTTTGTGACAGCATGATCGAAGTCGTCCCAGCGATTGACCTGATCGGCGGCGCCGTGGTGCGTCTGGTTGAAGGCGATTTCGCGCGCCGCACGGATTATGCGACTGATCCCGTGACTTTGGCGCGGGACTTGGCGAAAGCCGGTTTCAAACGCCTGCATATCGTCGATCTGGATGGCGCACGCGCTGGCCGGGTGATGCAAGCTGCGGTGGTCGAACGCATGGTCAAGGCCAGCGGCCTAAGCGTCGACTTTGGCGGCGGCGTGCGCAGCCGGGCCGATGTTGACGCCGTGCTGGCCACTGGCGTCGCGCAGGTCAACATCGGCAGCGCCGCGATCCGCGCGCCTGAATTCATGCAAGCCTGCCTCGAACACTATGGTCCGGACGCCATCATCCTCGCGGCTGATGCTCGTGATGGCCGGGTCGCGGCAGCGGGCTGGAAAGACCAGACGGATGTGACGCTGACCGGCATCATTGAGCAGTTCCGCGCGCACGGGCTGATCTGGGCACTGGTCACCGACATTGCCCGCGACGGCACGCTTTCTGGTCCCTCGCTCGATCTCTACGCTGGCCTGATGATGCAGTTCCCCAGCCTCAAGCTGATTGCCAGCGGCGGTGTCGGCGACATAAGCGATGTCGCGGCCTTGAATGAGCTGGGTTGCAGGCGCGTCGTCGTCGGCAAGGCTTTGCTGGAAGGCCGCATCAGTAAAGCGGAGGCGGTTGCCTATGCTGGCTAAGCGGATCGTACCGTGCCTCGACGTGCGCCATGGCGAGGTGGTCAAGGGCGTGCGCTTCGAGGGCTTGCGCAAGGCCGGCGACGCCGTTGCCCTGGCCGAGCGCTACGTCGCCGAGGGCGCTGACGAACTGGTGCTGCTCGATGTCGTGGCTACCCGCGAGGCGCGCGCCGCCTTCGCCGATGTGGTGCGCGATGTCGCCCGCGCGCTGTCTATTCCATTTACAGTGGGCGGCGGCATCGCCGATGTGAGCACGGCGCGCACGCTGATTGAAATTGGCGCCGACAAGGTTTCCATCAACTCGGCAGCCCTGAAACGCCCGGCGCTGATCAGCGAGTTGTCACGCGAGTTCGGTGAGCAGGCGGTGGTCGTCGCGATCGATGCCGAGTGGACCGGCACACGCTGGCACGTGCGCGGCGTCAGTGGCACCGAAGCGACAGGCCGCACCGCCCTCGACTGGGCGCGCGAGGCGGCGGACCGCGGCGCCGGCGAATTGCTGATCACCTCCATCAGCCATGACGGCGTCAAGCAGGGCTTCGCGCTGGATCTGATCAGTACCATCACTGCCGCCGTGCCGGTGCCGGTCATCGCGTCGGGCGGCGCTGGCAGCGTCGCGCATTTCGTCGACGTGTTCCGCATCGCCCATGCCGACGCGGCGCTGGCAGCCAGCGTGTTTCATTATGGCGAGATCGCCATTCCCGAACTCAAGCGGGCGCTGGCCGATGCCCGGATCGAGGTGCGCCTTGCCGACTGATGCCGCCGCGTCGTCCGAGGGGTTTGCGCCCGATGGACTGCAACAGATCGACTTCGCTAAGCAGGACGGGCTGGTGCCGGCGATTGTCCAGGATGCCGCCAGCGGTGCCGTGCTGATGCTCGGCTACATGGATCAGGCGGCGCTCACACGCACGCAAACGGAAGGCGTTGTCACCTTCTTCAGCCGTTCCAAGGGCCGTCACTGGACCAAGGGCGAAACCTCCGGCCACACGCTCGCCGTTGTCGACGTGCTGACCGACTGCGATCGTGACGCCATCCTGGTGCGCGTGACGCCGAACGGTCCGACTTGCCACACCGGCACGCGCTCTTGCTTTCAGCCCGAGATCGGTGTGGCTCTTGATAAGTTGGAAGCCACCATCGCAGACCGCAAAGGCGCAGCGCCCAGCGCCTCCTACACCGCCAAATTGCTGGCTGAAGGCTTGCCCAAGATCGCGCAGAAGGTCGGCGAGGAGGCAGTGGAAACCGTCGTCGCAGCGCTCGCGCAATCCGATGCGGAACTAGCGGGCGAAGCCGCTGACCTGCTGTATCATCTGACAGTGCTGCTGGCGGCGCGTGGGCTCAGCCTACGCAACGTAGCCGAAGTCCTCGGCGCCCGCGCCACATGAACCCCGCTCCAGAAGTCAACCGGCCAACTGGACCACGCCAAGCCGCGCTGGCCTTTATCTTCATCACCATCGCGCTTGATATCCTGGCGCTTGGGCTGATCATCCCGGTGCTGCCCCGCCTGATAGAGCGGCTGTCTGGCGGCGTCACCGCCGATGCAGCGCTGATGGTCGGCTGGTTCGGCACCGTGTTTGCCGCTATGCAGTTCGTGTTCTCGCCAGTCCAGGGCGTGTTGTCGGACCGTTTCGGCCGGCGCCCGGTGATCCTATTGTCCAATCTGGGCCTCGGCCTCGACTATTTGTTGATGGCCCTGGCGCCCACCCTGGGCTGGCTGTTCCTCGGCTTGGTCGTGCTGTCGGCGATCTTCACCGTGGCCT
>JANNSA010000273.1:0-1662 GCA_031402115.1 Hyphomicrobiaceae bacterium
CTGGCCCAACTCGTGGTGACCAGCAGAACGCCATCATTCTTGTGTACGCCTGCTCCGGCCTCGACGCCAGTCTTGTACTTGCCATCCGCCGAATAGATATCGCGCGAGAATGCGATGTGGGCGCCGCGTATCGTGAGTTGAGCAGCGACCTGGATGGATTTCGCCGTGAACGGCAGCTTGTCACAAACCATCGTGCCCGCAAAAGCGATGTCTGGTTCATTTTGCTTGGTAGGAACAGCGTGCGCTATCACGTCCGGGGCCGGCGAAGTTGGGGCTGATGTGGCCGGGCCTGTCGATGTCTGGTCGGGCGGATTGGAAATGACCGGGTTCGCAGGTGGCGATGCCGGTCGAGACGGGACGGGTGGTTCAGCTGGAGAAGCGATCGCAACCGGTGACATGGGTTGAGGTTGTAGCGGAGCAAGCGGCGGCGCATTCGCCGGCTGCTGTTGCGACAACACCGATGGCGCTTGCAAACGGGTAGCCGGTTTTTTCAACCAAACGGTCCCGACCACGAAAGCGGCCAACCCTGTGGCTCCAATCATCCAGAAAAGGCCGCGCCAGTCCTTGGCCAATTTCGCCTGCGTCGGCACAGTGACCGCGTTGTCCGGCTGGTCAACGGCAAGAACGTAGGCATGGACCGGACGCGGAATATTCTTGACCTGCTGCGGGCCCATGTCGTCGAATTGGACCGACACCTTGTTGGCGACCTGATCGTAGACCGAATGTGAGATGCAAAGGCCGCCAGCGGGGGCAAGGCCTTCCAGGCGCGCTGCGATATTGACGCCGTCGCCAAGCAAATCACCGTCCCGCTCGATGACGTCGCCGACGGTGATCCCGATGCGGAATTTCATCTGGCGGCTTGGCGGATAGGATCGGTTGCGCGTCCGCAGGTTTTCCTGAACGTCGACGGCGCATCTCACGGCCTCGACGGAACTTGGAAACTCAGCAAGGACAGCGTCGCCGGCGGTGTTGAAGATGCGGCCGCCATAGCGCGCGATGAGGTCGTCGAACACGGCGCGATAAGCCCCGAGCCGGCGAATTGTTTCTTCCTCGTCTTCCGCGACAAGCCGGCTGTAACCCGCGATATCGGCAGCAAGGATGGCAGCGATCTTTCGCTTCATAGACATTCGCCTTTTGCGCAATTCCTGCCGGCGAGCGCCTCAGCCGCATCGGCGCACTTCCGCCAAAGTCTGGTCTTCAGAAGTGCGGCCCACCGCCTGCGCGAATACGAAAATCATTCTTTTATTCAGCACCTTGGGAGCGATCTTAGGCGCGCCACGGCAAGCGCGCAAGGATTCCAGGACTGGGCTTGCCTGAACATGATTCCGCAATCTTAAGCTGATTCAGCCGGCGTTGGCGTGAGATTGATTCACCCACGGCACGGCGGGGTCCGCGCTCCTTGCTGGTCGCTCCGGCCCAGGCACCGACGCGACGCGCGCTTACCCGGCCTTGCGCTAGGCCCCGCCCTTCTGGCCTTCTTCCTTGTAGACCGTGCCCTTGGACTCGGTCTCGAAGGTGCGCAGGAGCGGTGCGGCCCCTGGCAAGCCAAGCTCGGTCCAGCGCTCCGACACCCTATCGTAGACGCCCTTGCTCAGCGTCGTGCGCACAGAGAACGTGTTGAGATAGCGGTGGTCCTTGCAGGCGTTGATCAGCACACGCGAT
>JANNSA010000274.1:0-1957 GCA_031402115.1 Hyphomicrobiaceae bacterium
AACGGATGCCCGTGCCAGCGCCGATTCCGCAGAACGGTCAGGGTGGAAAGTGGTGTTGAAGATCTGTGCGGCGCGCTGCAACCTGGCCGGCGAATCACAATAGGCCTGCAAGCCGAACGGCTCTGCAACGCCCTTGCCGAGGTCGATGTCTTGCTCGATGGCCGCGACAAGCGGAGCGTAGTTGAGCCAGTCGCAGATCAGCATCTTGCAATGAAGCAACATGCCCTTGGCGTAGTCGCAATCCGGCCAAATGGCCAGCAAACGCTCGAAGGCCAGCGCGGCATCTTCGTACTGGTGGAGCGCCAGCAAGGTATTGGCAAAGCCACTCACGGTCGGCCGGTGGTTCGGATCAATTTGCAGCCCGCGCCGAAAACTCTCGCAAGCCTCGTCGAGCCGATTCAGCGCGCGCAAGGACGCACCCTGCAGGCCCAACGCGCTGACCGAATTCGGCTCCAGTGCCACGGCCTTGGCGGCCCAGGCGTGGGCCTCGGCGGGTCGGCCCAGAGAAAGCGCGGCAATGCAGCGGCCACGCACCGCGGTGGCCGCGGACGCATCCAGCTCCAATGCCCGAGCGAAGGCAGCGTCTGCCTCTGGGTTTCGGCCCGCTTTGGCCAGAAGTTCACCCAGGCGAATCAAGGCATCGAGCCGATTTGGGCCGCTCTCGGACGCCGCCTGGAAGCCCCGCAAGGCCCCCGCTTCATCGCCAAGCGCCAGCAGGGCCTGGCCTGCACGGAATGATGATTCGGCAGCGTCAGCCGGGCCTTGCAGCATCGGCTCGACCCAGCGCCTTGCTTCTTCCGGCCGGCCCAGCGCAACGAGCCACGAAGTGGCTTCCAGCCGGGCTGCATCGTCAGCGTCGTTGAACTGCAAGGCCATGCCAACAGCTGCCAGCGCCGAATCGGGTTGCCCCTGGCGATGCAGGGCGCGCCCGAGGTTGACGTAGGCATCGGCCTGGTTGGCGTCGACCGAGATCGCAGCGCGAAGCAGGGTGACACCGTCTTCATAACGGCCGAGCGCACAAGCGTAGAGACCGAGACTGCTCAGGGCATCAAAACTGCCGGGATGGCGTTGCAACACCTGACGGTAAAGCGCCTCGGCGTCGGCCATCTTGCCGAGCTGCTGCAGCCGTTGCGCTTCGATCAATTTGCCGCGGTCGGCTGCGGGCAGCGTTCCGTGCGCCTGCGGCCTGACTGTGGGTGAGAGGGTGCTCATGAACGGTACTCCTGGGGGCTTTTCAACTTCAATGCAGCAAGCCCGCGGTGGCGCGGGACGGTGCGAATCTCTGCTGAACGAGATGCAGGCGACGCTTGGTTTCGTCGCTGCCAAAACCGAGCGTTGCGATGAGTTCCAGAAGCTGCTTGTTCGTGTCGCCTGCGAAGAAAGACGAGTGCGACCCAAGCCGCTCGCACTCCTCGATGGTTGCTGCGAGTACCCAGTTGCCCAGCGCCTCGCCCGGCGGCAAGCTTTCGAAACGCGCTCCAGGTGCGAGGAAGGGTTCGCTGGGGTCGATCTGCTTCCCGCTCGACATGTCGCCGAAGAGTTGCGTCAGAGAGCTGACCGCCAGTTCACGTTCGCCGAAATCCGCAGCGACGCGCGCCAAACTGGCCAGGCGCAGGTAGTTCGTCGGGCGTCTGCTTTCAAGCTTTAGAAGAGAGAGGCTGGCCTGCAAAGCAAACAGCCGCTGCGCCGGGGTTCGGGTCTTTTCACGGCTGCGTGCGTAGAGCGCGAGAGCCTCGCCAACACCAGCGCTCCCACCCAGCGCCATGGTGCGATCCCACATCGGAGCGAGTTTCAAGGCATAGGGACAATGGCCCAGCGCCTTGCGCCAATCGAGTGAAACGTGGCGTTCGTTTGCCGAGTGGACTGGCGCACCGTCCGTGTCAGTTCCGTCTTCGGTCGCCGGCAGCAGACGCCCTTGACTCGCCAACAAGTCGGCGCGGTCGGGCTTGCAAGCGAA
>JANNSA010000275.1:0-7642 GCA_031402115.1 Hyphomicrobiaceae bacterium
CACCTGCTGCCGGACGCCCACCCCTTGCGGCGCTCCGGCAGTTGATCCAACGCGGGCGGGAGGGTACACAGATGCATCATTGTGGGACTGGCGCATCCGGCGCTGCCGAAGCCGCTAGGAGAACGGGGATTCATAGTAGCAGCTGGATCGCCTGGGCCTGTTTCTTCGCCGGCTTTGTGCTCACCGTCATTCTGGTGCCTGCCGCCGCTGAAGACATGGCGCGGTTTGGTCTGGGTGTCGGCATCATCCTGGCCGGCGTCGCGATCTTCTTCGCTGCCGTGCTGTATTACCAACGCTGCATGCGCCTTGAACTCAGTAAGGCGCATTACGGCGATCCCAACCATCTGGTGACGCAGGGGCCGTTCAGTGTCTCGCGCAATCCGATCTACCTGACCTTCCTGGTGCCGCTCGCCAGCCTTGCCTGGTATTCGCCCCTGGCGGCGCTGACCGCCATGGCGGGGTATGTCGCGATCATGACGTTCACCGTGATCGCCGGCGAGGAAAAGCTCCTGGAAGCCAAGTTCGGCGACGCCTACCGCGCCTACAAAAGCCGCACGCCGCGCTGGCTGATCGCTTAGTGGTTGGTCCTGGACCCGGCTGCCATTGGCTCAAGGCTTCGCTGCGCCTGTAAACTCGAAGTGCCACCACTCGCGCTGGAAGTTGCGAAAGCCTTCGGCAGCCATGACTTGCCGCAGCAGGGCGCGGTAACGCTGAGCTGCCTCGGGCACGATCTTGGCGTTGGTGCTGCTGGCCGGATCAAAGCAATCATAGGCCGTGCCCATGTCTGGGGCCGCCAAACTGCCCTCTGCAGCCGGTAGCGCGGGTGCGGTGCAATCGCCGGCGGAGGCTGCAGCAGGCAGGCCGCCACGTTGCACGAGTGTCAAGTCAACGGCGATCCCCAGGCTGTGGCGCGAGCGATTGGCGATGTAACCGCCGCGCACAAGTGCACCACGACGGACGCGCGGGTGCGCCGGCGCGAAACTTTGCCGTTTCGCGGGGGTCCGTGCCCAGCCAGTCAATGCCCGCACGGCTACAGGTGGGCGGTAGCAATCCAGCACCGCCAAGCCGAGCCCGTCTTTGGCAAGCCGGTCCTGCACCCGCGACAGCGCCTCGGCAGCTGCTGCCACCAGCCGGCAAGTCGCGCCAGCATAGCCGGGGAGCGCTTGACCAGTGAAATTGTTGCTACCGGCATAGCGCAGGTCGATGACGATGGACGGGGCCACCGCTGCCAACTTCACCAAGTCCGGTCCAGCGTCGCCAGCGTTCACGGATACGGACATTGACAGGAGGGCCGCCAAGCCCAGGCGCAGCACGGCCCCCTGTCGTCTAGCGGCCAGCGTGCGAATAGCCGTCATATCCATCAAACTGCTTGCCAACTATCGTATCCCAGAGCAATTGCGGGTTTATTGGCGGCCGTGTTGGCGTACCGGGTCCGGTATTGGTCACCAAAGCACCTTAGCAATCATTTCAAGCGGATCGAGTGACATCATGAGCATTGCCGTCAACCAGCGTCTGCCCGAGCACACCTTCAAGACTGTGCACCGCGGCCAATCAAGTGACCGCACGACGGGGGACATCTTCGCCGGGCGCACGGTGGTGCTGTTCGCGGTGCCGGGCGCTTTCACGCCGACCTGCCATGGCCGGCATCTGCCGGGCTTCGTTGAGCGCCTAGCCGAGTTCAAGGCCAAGGGCGTCGACGCAGTTGCCTGTCTCGCCGTCAACGACGCCTATGTGCTTGGCGAATGGGCCAAGGCAAGCAGCGCCAGCGATATCCTTTTCCTGGCCGATGGCGCCGGCGCGTTTGCCAAGGCGATCGGGCTGGACAAGGACTTTTCGGCCTTCGGCATGGGCCTGAGGTCACAGCGTTTCGCCATGATCGTGCGCGACGGCGCCGTTGCCCATCTGGCGATCGAACAAGAGCCGGGCGTCAACGTCAGCGGCGCCGAAGCCGTGCTGTCGGCGCTTTAGACTGCGGCTGTCACGGCATGCTTGCAATGGCTTCCGGCGATCGCTTCAAGCGCCACGTTGATGGCCTGCACTGCTTGCACAGCGATTGCCGCTAGCGCCAGAGAGCCGAAGAACAGCGCATTGTTGCCGGCCCAGTCGGCGCGGATGCTCGTCATTGCCCCAGAGGTGATAAGCATGGTGGTGACAGCAAGCGCTGTTGCAACCTGCATGGCGGCCAGCAGCCGGGCAAAGCGCAACAGCCGCCGCAATCGGCCAGTCCCTCCGGATTTGCCGGCGCCGCGCGCCATCAGCGCGGCAAAGCAGGCACACAGCAGGCCGGCCGCCGCAAAGCCACCAATCCGTGCGGAACCTTCGGCGAACGTGTAGACCGTACTGTACAAAAACAGACTGGCGATCGCCAGCCAGAACCAGATCAGCGCCAACATATAGATGGCAGTCACCACCCGGCTAACAGCGTGTGAGACGTGCGGCAGCGCGCCGCTGAAGCCGCGCACCGCCAGCGCCACCAGATTGCCACTGACCGCCATCGCGACCAAGGCATTGATGGAGAACAATTGCGCGTCGCGGGTGAGTTCTAGCAGCCCAAGCCCGAGGCCGAGCGACAAAACCCACGTCAGCACATTGATCATCGGTCAGGTCTTTGAGGTGAACAGGTGTTGCTTGCCGAGTGTCGCAGCAAAGTCTCAAGGGAAGATGTGCGGGGGTCTGGCCGTGTTGCGTTGCGGCAGCAACCGACAATCCGTGCGGGATCACAGCCGAAGGGTCGGATGGGTTGTACCAGAGCTTGACCCAAGCTGGTTTTGGGCCGGGCTCGCCGCGACCTTGGAAGATCTTGCCAAAGTTGGGGGTGTAGCCGCATTATCCGTGCTTCGGAACAAGGTTTAGCGAGGATCGAGGAGCCATGCCGCGCGCCAGTCGTGCCCGCATCGCCAAGATTGAATGGCCGACCATCTGGCTGACGGCTGCGTGCGCCGCCGTGTGGATGGCGTCGACTTATGCTGCGGGCCACTATGGCTGGTGGCCGATGCTGGCTGTAACCGTGTTGATGGTAACACTGCACTCGTCGTTACAGCACGAGGCGCTGCACGGCCATCCAACACGCAATCGCTGGTTTAACGAGGCGCTAGTGTGCCTGCCGGTTGGCGTGTTCTTTCCCTATCGCCGCTTCAAGACGCTGCACCTGACACACCACAACGATGCGCGCCTGACCGACCCATACGAAGACCCGGAGTCAAACTACTTCGCGCCAGACGATTGGGCGAAGCTGCCGCGTTGGATGCAATGGGTGCGCGAAATCAACAATACGCTGATTGGACGCCTGACGATTGGGCCAGCGCTCGGGATTACCGGTTTTCTCATTGCGGAAGCCAAACTTTTGGCCAGCGGCGACCGGCGGGTGATCCTGGCTTGGTTGCTGCACGTCGCCGGACTGATTCCGGTTGTCTGGTGGGTGACCGTCGTTGCGGGGCTCAATCCGCTGCTCTATGTGTTTGCTGTCGCCTATCCAGGCTATGGTCTGTTGACCCTCCGGACATTCGCCGAGCATCAGGCAGCGGATGCGCACGAGGAGCGAACGGCGGTCGTTGAAGACAGCGGATTCTTTGGGCTCTTGTTCCTCAACAACAACCTGCACGCTGTGCACCACTTGCATCCCTCAGCGGCGTGGTACGAACTGCCAGCCATTTACCGCGACGGCAAGGAGCGCTTCCTGGCGCGCAACGGCGGCTACCTTTTCACCAGCTACTGGGACCTGCTGCGCCAGCATGGTTTGAAGGCCAAGGAACCCGTGCCGCATCCGCTCATGGGGTCCGTCGAGCCAGGCAGTGGCGGGGGCGATGGGCGAGGGTGAAGCCGAAGCTGTCGCGATGATGCCGGCACCTGACCCAATGGTCGTGTCGCTGCCCCCAATGGTCGTGTCGCTGCCAATGTACGATTGGCTGGAGGTGCGCCCCGTACTCGACGCGCTCTGGACGGACATCGCAACGCGACTGCATGTTGCGGGCATCACGGCCCCCACAGTTCTCCGGCACAATTCCGACTACCGCGCGGCCTGGCTCGATCCCGGCCTCCTGCTGTCGCAGACCTGCGGCTATCCCTTTGCCAGCACACTGCGCGGGCGCGTACAGCTCGTTGCGACGCCGCATTATGCGGTGTCTGGATGCAACGGGCCAAACTATTGCAGCATGATCATTGCGCGGCGCGGCGCGGCGGCCTTGGGGCAATGGCCGGGCGGCATTGCAGCCGTCAATTCTGGCGATTCGCAATCAGGCTTTTGGGCGTTGCGCGCCGCACTTGCGGAAGCCGGCTGTCCGGCGCCATCCCGCCTCATCGAAACGGGATCGCACCGCGCCTCGCTGCATGCCGTCGCCAACGGCACGGCCGGCATCGCCGCGATCGACGCCGTGTGCTGGGCGATGGCTGCGGCACATGAGGCCGCCACCGTTGTCGAGCTCGACGTCATCGGTCAATCGCCATCAGCCCCCGGTCTGCCCTTCATCACCAGCGCTGCGACGCCGCCAGCGCTCCTTACAGCGCTGCGCCAGGCTCTGGCTGATGCCCTGGCCGGCCCGGCAGGCGAGGTGTGCCGCACTAGCCTGTTCCTGTCCGGGTTATCGGTGCTCCCGGACGCTGCCTATGACCGCATCCTGGCTGTGCAGGAGATCGCCAAAACCATCCCGTTCCCAGCTCAACCCGCCAGGTGATCTTCCACCCAGGCGCCGTCGACATTGTAGAAAAACGGAACATTGGCGGCGTCGCGCAGATCGCGGGTGGCGGTCAGGCGCGGCTCAAGGCGTTGCAGGATAGCACGGGTGACGTCGTGCAGGTCGCTGTCCAGGGCTTGCGCCAGTGACATCCAGTCGAGCCGCTCGAACTCACCGTCGCCGGCGCCGGTCTCGCCATGTGTTTCGTCGGCCCAAACATGCAGGAACCGGGCATCGAAGCGGCGCGGCGATCCGTCCGGTGTGATAGCGCGGCCGAGCACGGTGAGCGGCGGCAGGCGCGGCTTAACGCGTTGATCAAAATACGGTTGCCAATCAGTTGGCGCGCTGCCGCTCAGCACGGTTTGCAGGCGCGTGCCTACCAGCAGGCCGGTTTCCTCGAAGGTTTCGCGCAAGGCGGCCAGGGCAATCGCCTCAGGCGTGGGCGCGTCAGCGGCAACCGCATGCGCCAGCCGGGCATGTTCACGGCGGTTCAGCGCGCCATCGATCAGGTGCGCTTGCGTCGCCAGGGCGACATCAGCCGCATCAATGGCACCGCCGGGAAAGACGTATTTGTCGGGCGCGAATTGCTGCGTCGACCGGCGCTTGCCAAGCAAGTAGCGAACGCCGCCGGCGCTGCGCTCCGTGATGACGAGGCTGGCGGCGTCGCGTACGGGCACAGTGGCCATAACCCAAGCTCCCGTTAGCTCGCGGTTACGGCTGTGGGATCGGAGTCCGTGCCGCCGAATCCATGCATGCGGAAGGCCCATTGCAAGCTAATCAGCGCGCCCTTGACAGGTTGCAGCATGGCAAGGCTGAGCACAATTGTCGCTGGTATCCACAGCGCTGCTTGCACCCAGAACGGCGGACTTGAGGTCAATTCGAGGCTCAGCACACCACTGATGACGATATGGCCGACGACGACCATTACGACATAAGGCGGGGCGTCATCGGCGCGGTGATGATGCAACTCAAGCCCGCAGTTCGAGCACTGAGGATTGACTTTCAGGAACCCCCGAAAGACTTTGCCGGTGCCACAGCGCGGGCAACGGTTGCGCGCTCCACGCAGCATGGCTTGGCCAAGGGACCGGCTGGCGGCCGTTAGTTGAGTGCCAGTTTCGGCGGATGGCATAGTGCACCTCACGGTCCAGCTTCGCACGGGGTTGATGCAGATATGGGGCTTGCAAGGGTCTCATGCGCCGGACCGATTGCCTCAGGGTTCGCGCCATTCGTGGAATCAACCGCCAATCTGGCCATTGCATGACCCTGGCGGTGCGCCTAACAGATTGGTAGACTTTACCAATTGGGCAGTGGGCGGCTGACAACTGGGCGGCGTTAGGCCGATATGGGCGGTGGTGTCAGCTCCCCACGCATGGCTAAACAGCGGGCAACGAGCATGAGTGACGAGGCAATGGCGGCGCGGATCGCGCGAGGAGCAACATCGATCGGACCGTGGGTGGAACCTGCGGTCACGGCGGTGCTGGTGCTGAGCGATGGCACGGTGCTGGAAGGCCAGGGCTTTGGCGCCGAAGGTATGGCTGTCGCCGAGGTTTGCTTCAACACGGCGATGACCGGCTATCAGGAGATCCTGACGGACCCGTCCTATGCCGGCCAGATCGTGACCTTCACTTTCCCCCATATCGGCAATGCCGGAACGAATGCTGAGGATACGGAGACGTCCAATCTGGCGGCGAAGTCGGGCGTGCGCGGTTGCATCGTGCGCGCACCCGTCACCGAACCATCCAACTATCGCGCCACCCAGCACCTGGCCGACTGGTTGAGCGAGCGTGGCATCATTGGTATTTCCGGGATCGACACGCGGGCGCTGGCCGCTCGCATCCGCGATGGCGGCATGCCGAACGCCGTGATTGCACACGCAGCCGATGGCGACTTTGATCTAGTCACTCTGAAAGCCAAGGCCAAAGGCTGGCCGGGCTTGGTTGGCATGGACCTGGTACCGGATGTAACGGCCGCAGCGAGTTATGGCTGGAGCGAGAGCATCTGGACGCTGGGCGAAGGCTATGGTGAGCAGGTCAAGCCGGAGTTCCACGTTGTCGCGATTGATTTCGGCAGCAAGCGCAATATCCTGCGCATGCTGGCGGCGTCTGGCTGCAAGGTCACGGTGGTGCCGGCGACCGCAAAGGCTGACGCCATCTTAGCACTCAAGCCGGATGGCATTTTCCTGTCGAATGGTCCTGGCGATCCGGCCGAGACCGGGCGCTATGCGGTTCCTGAAATCCGCGCGCTGGTCGCCTCGGGCAAGCCGGTATTCGGCATTTGTCTTGGGCATCAGATGCTGGGGTTGGCACTTGGGGCCACCACTACCAAGATGCACCAGGGCCACCATGGCGCCAATCATCCAGTCCAGGATCGAACCACGGGTAAGGTGGAAATCACCTCAATGAATCATGGATTCGCTGTCGATCGTGCATCATTGCCCGATGGCGTCGAGGAAACTCATGTGTCGTTGTTCGATGGCAGCAATTGTGGGCTCAGGCTTGCTGGTCAGCCGGTGTTCTCGGTGCAATATCATCCGGAAGCCTCGCCTGGCCCGGAAGACAGTCACTATTTGTTTGAAAGGTTTGTCGGCCTGATGCGCGACGCGCGCGCCGGACTGAAACGCAACAATTGATGATACGGCCGCGTCTTTGGCCGGGTACGTAGGGAGATTGACGATGGTTGACGATACGGTTGCCAGCCTGATGGCGATTGGCTTCACGGCGCTGCTGTTGTCAGCGCTGACGTCGCTTGGCTGGCTGCAGGCGCCGATCGACCTGCGCCGCGACGCTGAAGTGACGCGCGGCTGGATCAGCTCCAATGTCGCGCCCAATGGCCTGGGCAGCGCCAACCTCGACATCACGGTAGCGCCGCCGCCACTGCCCTCGGCCAATTTCGGCACGACGACGGCAACAGAAACAACGGCCACCACGACCACCACCGGGGTCGCGGCAGTGGGCGTCAAGCAGGGCCTCAAC
>JANNSA010000276.1:0-8570 GCA_031402115.1 Hyphomicrobiaceae bacterium
TCGGCTTCATCGCCGGCGTGCTGTCAGCTAACCAGCTGAAAGCGCGCACGATCATTCAAAGCCTGGAGCCGCTCAGGCCCGACGAGCAAGTCATCCTGATCCGCGCCATTGCCCATTCCGGCCTGCCCGAGTGGCAAGTGATGCTTGCTGAAATCGCCGACAAAGTGCCGAACCGGCGCGTGCTGGTGAACCGTTATCTGACCGGCGAAGCCAAGCGACTGATGGACCTGCCGCTCGACAATGGCGCCACGCTCGACGTGCTGTGGGGCTTCTATTTGGCCACCGGATCCTATGAACCCGTGGCGCGCATCATCATGGCGCTGCCTTATGCAGCCAATCGCGAGAACGTCGACACGCTGGTGGTCGGCAGCATGGCCAAGTGGACCCTGGCCAACAACGCCTCGCGCGACCCCGCTTTGCTTGACCTGTACCGCGTCGAGATCACACACAGCCCAGAAGCGATCGCCAAGCCGCTGACGGAGATTATCAATGCCGTGGAAATCGCCGAGACCGGCGCGATCAAGAAAGAAGCCTTCAAGGCGATCGAGGAACTGAAGATCAAGGGGCCTGAGAGCAAGCGCAATTATGCCTGGGCCAGCCGCATCGGTTCCACCACGCTGGCGCTCGGCTGCGTCGTCGCCTCGGCCTTGGGCCAGGCCCAGATCGGCCTGCCGTGCGTGATCGGCGGCGCCCTGACTTCAGCGGCCGAGCGATACATCACGGCACCGTAGGCGTAATGGGGTCAGGCACGGACGCGCCAGCGACAGTCGTGGCCGCGGCGCTGTAGGGCTGTAGGGTGCGAAAGGCGTCTTCGCCGTATCGCACCAGAGGCTGGCGCCCACGGCTCGTTTCGGTGCGATACGGCCTGAAGAGGGCCTTTCGCACCCTACACTTCCGCACCAGAGGCTGGCGCGCACGGCTCGTTTCGGTGCGATACGGCCTGAAGAGGGCCTTTCGTTCCCGACCCATTCGCACCAGAGGCTGGCGCTCACGGCCTGTTTCGGTGCGATACGGCCTGAAGAAGGCCGTTCGCTCCCGACCCATTCGCAATGCAAAATCGCAGCGATCCATGTTCGAAGCGCCTAAGCGCCTGACCCCGACTTGCTACCAGCACACCCGGGCCCGGGCGGTGCAGGTCCACTCATCGAAAAAGCCGAAGTCGAGGTACTTTTCGCACGACACGGTTTTGGGGCCGGTTTTGTACCTGGCGATGCCGCTGGCCTTGGCCCAGCTGGCGATATCCTTGTCGAGCATCGATTGGGCGTCAGCGGTGGGGCCGACCTTGCCATAGTCGTTGACCACGAAGCCACGCACGCGACAGCTTGTGCCCTTTGCCGGCGCCGCAGCGGCCGCATTCAGGGGCTGACTGGTTGGCTGCTTGGCTGGCGCCGTTTCTTCGGCGGCCGCCGGTGTCATCAGTCCCAGGCTCAAGATCACAGCAATCGACAACCAACGCATCAGCACGACTCCCGGCAAAGCTCCAAAGCCAATTCCACTATCCATAGCCACATCGTTCGCGATCGCGCCACTGGATGGTGACGCGCTGCAGTGGACAAAGCCATTGCGGCCGTAGCAAGAGCGGACATGTACTCAGCGGTCAGCCCGGCCATCAGGCCATTTGCAGGTCGATCGCCTTAGGACCCTTGCCGCGCTTGTCAGGCTCGGTCTCGAACGAGACGTGCGCGCCGTCCGGCAAGGACTCCATCCCGGAGCGTTGCACCGCCGAGATGTGCACGAACACGTCGGCACCGCCGCCGTCTGGCACAATAAACCCGAAGCCCTTCGCTTGGTTGAAGAACTTCACGACACCAGTTAGTCGCATGCTGTATGTCTCTAAATATGTGGCGGATGAGGCCCGTCAATTGCGTTCACCCGCTTAGCCAATATTCCGCAACGCAATAGCCTGCTTCTATTCTCAATATGACAAAGTCTATCGCCAACTGCCGCGCAACTGCAAGTCACAACACGTACTGCGTGAAGAGTTCCGGTACGGCGGCGGCGGGCGGTGTGGTTTGGCCAGCCAGTTGCCGTTAGCTACGCCTCCGCTAGGTCATTGATTGGTCTTGTCAGAGTGCTAATTCCGACAGAGAGTGTCAGTGTCGGACTGGTGGCTGGCACCCGCCGGATATAGCGACAAAGCAACGAGGGGAGGATCTCCATGGAACATGTTTTGCCTTTTATTCTGTCATTGATCAGTGGCGCAGCGGGCGGCAACATTGCCGGCGGCGTCGTCAACCGGGCCAGCCTGGGCACCGGCGGTAACTCACTGCTCGGCGCCATTGGCGGCGCGTTGAGCGGTTACATTCTCAACTTCCTGCCGGGCACCAGCACGGCCAGCTTGTTTTCCAGCGTGCTCGGCGCTGGCACGGTTAGCGATGTCGTTTCGAACGTCGTTGGTGGCGGCGTCTCCGGCATCGTCCTGACGCTGGTGGTTGGCCTGATCAAGTCGATGGTTTCACCGCGTACTTGAGTAGTCCTGAAGTTTCTGGCCGGCTGCCACATCCGTGCGGCCGGCCTTTTCTTTGATGGGTGCACGCCATGTCTCAAGAACAACCACGGCTGCAGATCACCATTGTCCCGGTGACGCCGTTCCAGCAGAACGCCTCGCTGGTCTGGTGCACTCAGACCAAAGCGGCGGCGGTCGTTGATCCAGGCGGCGATGTTGACCGATTGCTGGCCGCCATCGGCCAGGCCGAGAAGGATCACGGCGCGCATTTCGGGGCGATTTGGCTGACGCACGGCCACATCGATCATGCCGGCGGCGCTACTGAACTCGCCGAGACGTTGACGGCGCGCCGGGCCAGCGGTCAGCGCGTGCCGATCATTGGCCCGGACCAGCGCGATGCGTTCCTGCTCGACCGGTTGCCGCAATCCGGATTGCAGTTCGGCATGGCCGGTGTCCGCGCCGTGACGCCCGATCGCTGGTTGTCAGAGGGCGACGTGCTTGAGCTGGGTGAGTTGCAGTTCAACGTCTTGCACTGTCCTGGTCATACGCCCGGTTCCGTGGTGCTGTTCAACGCCAGCAATGCCTTCGCCTTCGTCGGCGACGTGCTGTTCCAGGGCTCGGTTGGCCGCACCGACTTCGACTACGGCGACCCCGAGGCGCTGATTGCTGCGATCAAGACCAAGCTGTTGCCGCTCGGAGATGATGTGACCTTCCTGCCCGGCCACGGTGCCGCCAGCAGCATCGGCGCTGAGCGCCGGTCCAATCCCTTCATCCGCTGATGATGTGGGGTGCGAAAGGCGCGTTCGCCGTATCGCACCAGCCACAAACTCCGGAGTCCGCTTCTGGTGCGATACGGCGAAGCCGCCTTTCGCACCCTACTGAAACGCAAAAGGGCGACCCATTCGGGCCGCCCTCCATGGTTGTCAGTTACCGCCCAACTCAGTTGTTGGTGGACTTCTTCTTCTTCGGCGCGCCGCCCAGGGCACGGTTCAAGCCGTTGCCTTCGGCGAAAGCCGGGCCCTTGCCATAATTGGCCCGCAGCCAAGCCCGGGTGTTGCCGCGCTTCAGGATCGTGACGGTGACCTTGGTGACGCCGTTGTCATAGAAACCAAGCGCCCGAGCGCCGGCTGGTGTCAGGTCGATGATGCGGCCGCGGATGTAAGGCCCGCGATCGACGATGCGCACGATCAGGCTCTTGCCATTGGAGGCGCGCGTGACTTTGACAATCGAACCCAGCGGGATCGACTTGTGCGCGGCGATGCCCTTTTGGCCCGCGCTGTAGGAACGGCCGCTCGCGGTGATGCGCAGGCTGTCGTACCAGGATGCGACGCCGGTTTCAGCGAAAGCCGTTGTGCCGCTGAAGGCGAAGGTGGAAATGGCCAGGGCGAAAATCAGCCCGAGTTTCTTGAGCATGGTTCAGATTCCTCTTACTGTTGTTGACGTGAGGATGCGGCTCAACGGACGTATAATCGTTCAGACGGGCCGTGAGCGGGCGCAACCAAGCCTCTGAATTGTGTCAGCGCAAGTTCAAACTTGGTGCACTCAGCCGTGGTGGGCGATTGCGCTAGAATGCCCTGATTGAGCTTTCATTCGCTAAGTCAACGCGTTGGCGTTCTGTATGCAACCAGTTTCGCGGCGATGCGTCGCAGAGCATTGGTTAAGGTCGCGCCATGTACTCATGCATGCCTGGATGTAACAAACTAAGTATCAGACAAATATTGTCTTTATGTTCGTACTGAGGGCAATGCTGGTTGATTGGCCGGTGACTTGCACTTGACGGCCACAAACATGCCCCGATTGCGGCACAAGACGACACTCGGCTGCGATCAACAAGACGGATTGGCTGGAACGCGGGGCGTTGCGTCAGCGGGAGTGCCAAGCCGTGAGGGGAATGCATGTTTACGCGTAAGTCCGATGTTCAGCAGTTTTACGCCGCCGCCCGCGCCGATGCGACCGACACCGTCGCCCAGCCGGTCCGGGAACAGATGTGGCAGGACGATGCCGAGCCAGCCGCGATCGTCGTGCCAGAGTACCGCACCCCGAACGCGACCTATGATCAACAGGTCGCCGCTTATTCCGGACCTGACGAGAGCATCATTGGCCCTGATCTCAAAATCACCGGCAACGTCATCTCGCGCGGCCGCGTGCGGTTGGAAGGCGCGATCGAAGGCGACATGCGCTGCACCTCGCTGATTGTCAGCCAAACCGGCACCGTCACCGGCGGCATCGTCGCTGGCGAGGTAGCAGTGTTCGGCCGCGTCGCTGGCACCATCAAAGGCGAGCGCGTCAACCTTTATGCTACTGCCCACGTCGAAGGCGACATCACGCACCAAGGCATCGGCGTCGAAATGGGCACGCACTATGACGGCCGCCTGCGCTGGTCGTCGCAGCCGATCGACGAAGTCACCGAAGCTGTTTCTGGCGGGTGGCCGAACAAAACCCAAGGCTAGCGCCAAGCGCTTAGGGCAGTTCGAACAATAATCGCTGCGAATCCATCGGCAAACTGAGTTGCAACTGTGTCGGGTGCGAAAGGCCGTCTTCAGGCCGTATCGCACAGCAACAAGCTGTGGGCGCCAGCTTCTGGCGCGATACGGCGAAGACGCCTTTCGTACTCTACGCCGCCGCACAATAGCACTCAAAGTAAGTCACGTGTTGAGCCGACTGCCCTTAGCTGCAGGCCCGTGTCCTGGCTGCGGCATCAGCTTACGGTTGCTGTAGCTCACGCGACCGCCCGCTCAATCGGCTTAGCGGCGGCGCTGGCGGGCACGACCCGGCGTGACTGGGAAGCGCCCCGATAGGTGCCGGTCGATTGCAGTTCCTGCCATGCTTTCTGGACCAGATTGGCGTGGACATGCTCGCCAAACACCACCACCCCGATGGTGCGCGCGATGATCGAAACATCGAGCGCCAGCGCCGCGTTCTGGACATACCAGACATCCAGCGCCGCCTTGTCATCAGCCGAGATCGTGCGGCCGCCGACGACCTGCGCCCAGCCAGTCAAGCCTGGCCGGACCATCAGTCGGGCTCTGAAGGATGGCGATTGGTCGACCGGCAACAGCGGGCGCGGGCCAACGAAAGACATCTCGCCAGCGAGGATGTTGATCAGCTGCGGCAGTTCATCGGCTCTGGTGCGGCGCAACAGTTTGCCGACCCAGGACAAACGCTCGGAATCATGCAGTTTCCGGCCATCAAATGCATGCGCCGCGCCCATGGTGCGGAACTTCAGCAGCCTGAAAGGCAGGCCGGCAAGTCCCGGGCGCTGCTGCCAGAACACCAGCGGCAGGCCGCAATCGACAGCCACGACGATGGCAACTAGGGCAATCACGGGTGACAGCACAAGCAACAGAACCGCAGCAAGCACGATGTCGAGGGTTCGCTTGGCCAGCCAATATGGCCGGTTAGCCAAATGCGCCAGGCTTTGCTCGTCAATCTGAAACGTGACGTCATCTGCCGGCGCACCGGACGTAAGCAGGGCGCCCAGCCGGTTTGCTGGATCAGACCTGGTGCCGCGATCCGGCGGCTCCAGTCCAAGCATGGCCGTTAATGTGACGACCTCAATGGCTGTTGACTCCTTGAGTTCCGCCAAGGCCGTGCGGGCGGCACTCGACAATGACGGCAGCGGCACGGTGACGACGATCGCGTCGACAAAGACCCCATGCGTCGAAAGCTGTCGCACAATATCAGCGACTTGTTCGGGCTGGCCCAGAACGGCATAGGCGCCAACCAGCCTGCCGACCTGGCGTTCGCTGCGGCCCAGGATACCGGCGATCCTGACTTGCGCGAGAGACTGCTCGCTGGCCAGCCGCAGATACATTTCTGTGACGTCGGTCAGGCCGATCAGCAGCACGGTACGCTGGTTGCGCGGTTCAGGCATCTGTAGCGCCCGCACGCCGTCGCGTTGCCGGCGGTAGTCAAACCAGATGCGGGCGATCACGCGCGTGCCGACCAGCGCAAAGGTGCCGATCATGAACTGCAGGATCGGGATTGACCGGGGGATGCCATCCAGTCGGTTGTAGGCGAATATCACCATCGCCGTGCCAGCGGCGATCAGCAACATGGCGGCGGCGACGCGAAGATAGTCCTGCAAGCGGTTGAAGCGCCAGATGCTGCGATTGCTGCCGGTGAATGCCAAAGCCGGCAAGGAAACCAATCCGGTGACGATGACATAGGCAGTATGCTGGTGTGCCCATGGGGCACCAAGCTCGATGTTATCGCGCAACAGTATCGCCCCGATCGACCCAGCCGTAACCAATGCCGCGTCAACCAGCAGCGCGCTTGTGGATCGCATCTTTCCGTCCCACCGCTTGGTAAGTGACTTCTACAAATCGTTGATAATCTGGGTCAACACTTAGCCAAGAGTGGTTTCCAAAGCGTTACAACACCGTCGCCGTGGAATGTGTGAACAGCTTCAGACGCTGTTACATTGACTTGCCATTGCACTCGGCGATAGCGCTGTTAGTTATAGATTTTTCGAGGGGAACAGACATGTACCGGGCGACCACGCTCGATGTCAGTGTGAGCGTTGAGCCACACTTCCTGGATGAGCGGTCCTCACCGGAGGAGGGACGTTACTTCTGGGCATATACGGTACAAATAGAGAACATTGGGGATCGCACAGTACAATTGCGCTCGCGCTATTGGCGGATCACGGATGGCAAGGGACACGTTGAGGAAGTCCGCGGCGCCGGCGTCGTCGGCGAAGAGCCGGTCCTGAAGCCCGGCCAGTCTTATACCTATACCAGCGGCTGCCCACTTTCGACGCCATCGGGCATCATGGTCGGTTGGTATCAGATGGAAGGCGACGACGGCGCGCTGTTCAACGTCGCCATTCCCGCGTTCTCGCTCGACAGCCCGCACGAGAGGCGGGCCTTCAATTGAGCGCGACACCAGCGCTGCGGAGCCAACAAGCGTGACTGAACAACAAGCAATACTGACACCGCGTGAATTGTTGGCGCGGCTGGTGGCCTTCGACACCACCAGCGCCCGAACCAATATCCCCATGATCGTCTATCTGGAGCAGGTGCTAGCCAGCCATGGCGTCAGCAGTCACCGGGTGCCGACCGCCGACGGTTTGAAATCCTCGCTGTTCGCGACGATTGGCGATGCCAGTGCGGGCGGCGGTATCGGCTTGTCGGGTCACACCGACGTGGTGCCGGTGACGGGCCAGGATTGGACCAGCGATCCTTTCAGCCTGACCGAGCGCGACGGCAAGCTGTATGGCCGGGGTACCTGCGATATGAAGGGCTTCCTGGCGTGCATGCTGGCGGCAGTGCCGCTGTTCCAGGCAAGCAAGCTGGCGCGTCCCGTGCACCTGCTGTTCTCCTACGATGAGGAAATCGGCTGCACCGGCGTCAAGCCAATGGTCGAAGAACTGGGGCGCAGCTTGCCGAAGCCCGAGATCGTCATCGTTGGCGAACCGACGACCATGACTGTGGTCGATGCGCATAAGGGCGCTACCCGCTTCCGCACCACGGTGACCGGCCGCGAGGCGCACTCAAGCATGACGCATATTGGCGTCAATGCCATCCACATGGCTGGCTTGTGCGTCTCGGAACTCAGCCGGATCGAGGAAGACTTGCGCGTGGGCGTGCAGAATAGCCGCTTCACGCCAGCTTATTCGACATTGCAGGTCGGCTTGATCGACGGTGGCCGGGCGCAGAACATTGTGCCGCGGCATTGCAGTTTCAGTTGGGAAGTGCGCTCGCTGCCGGGCGTCGATGTGGCGCCGCTGGCCACTCAGTTCAGGGACTTTGTCACCCGGCGTTGCCTGCCAGCGATGCAGGCGATCGGCACCGATACCGGCATCGTCACCGAGCAGATGAACCATGTGCCGTCGTTCTATTCGGGCGATGCGTCCGACGCTGTCACCATGGCCCAGGCGCTGGCCGGCCAGAATGACCGGCTGGCGGTTTCCTATGGCACCGAGGCCGGACATTTCCAGGCCGCCGGCTGCGCTTCGGTCATTTGTGGCCCTGGCGATATTGAGCAGGCGCACCGTCCGGACGAATACATCCTGCCGTCGGAACTCGACCGCTGCATGGCCTTCATGGCCCGCCTGGCTGACCGGCTGTCGGCTTGACTGGCTCGCCTGTAGGTTGGGTCAAGCCCTTGCGCGACCCAACAT
>JANNSA010000277.1:0-16393 GCA_031402115.1 Hyphomicrobiaceae bacterium
GCAGCACATCGGCCAGGTCATCAGGATCGTCGATCCGGCCATAGGCGCAGTCGAGGATCAAATTGCCGTTCTCTGTCATGAACGGCTCGCCATCGGCAGCGAGGCGCAAGTTCATCTCGGCCGGCAGCCCGATCGCCGCACCCATCTCGCGCATCAATTCGCGCGTCGCCACCCAGCCAAACGGCGTGACTTCCACCGGCAGCGGGAAGCGGCCGAGCACTTCAACGACTTTGCTCTGGTCAGCGATCACCACCATGCGCTCAGAGGCTGCTGCAACGATCTTTTCGCGCAACAGCGCACCGCCACCGCCTTTGATCAGCCGGAGTTGCGCATCGACCTCATCGGCGCCATCGATGGTCAGATCGAGCCGTGGCGTTTCGTTCAGCGTCGTGAGCGGAATGCCAAGCCGCGCGGCTTGCGCCCGGGTTTGCTCCGAAGTCGGTACGCCGACAATCGTCAGACCCGACTTGACGCGCTCTGCCAGCAGCTCGACGAAGCGGCCAGCCGTCGAGCCCGTGCCGAGCCCCAGCCGCATGCCGGGCTCGACCAGATCAAGCGCCGCCCGCGCCGCGGCTGTTTTGCGATCTTCCATGGCTGCACCCTGGCCGCGACGATCCGCAGGCCGCCCCCACGCAGAACTCAAACTTCGCCGCCGTCCTCACCCTCAATGGGGCTGTCGATCAGGCCACCAACGTCAGACCCGGCCTCCTCCTCCTCAAGGAAGGTGTCGTCTTCGCCAGCCGGGGCGACTTCGGTGTCATCGGTCTCGATATCGGCGAGTTCGTCATCACCAGTCTCAGCCTCTGGCAGGTCATCGCCCGCTTCGGCCGGCTCAGCGGTGAACTCTTTGACCGGCGCCTTGACCTTGACGGGTTTGACCTCTTCCAGGTCGGCGCTGCTCTTGGTCTTGACCTCGACCGCAAACGGCGCCTCGCACAAAGGACAGGTGATCGGATCACGGTTGAGATCGTAAAAGCGGCTCTCGCACGATTGGCAGGTCCGCTTGGTGCCGCGCTGGACCTTGATTGTTGACATGGGGATTCCCCTTTGGTGCAGTGCCCGAACGGCCTAGGCGCGCAAACCGCGCACCATGCCGGGCTGAATTCGAATGGTTGATGGTGATGTTCGCCTGCCATGCGTGGCGGGCGCTGTCAAATCAGTTCGTGCGCGCCGGTGCCGGGCGATCGTGGTCCGGCCGCCACGCAAGGCCACGCAAGGCAGCACGCGCCGGGTGCTCGACACCGTGGGTTGCGATCCAAGCCACGGCCAGACAGGCAAGCATGGCAACTGGCACCGACCACAAGGGCACCGCCTGCGGATCAAAATTGCTGGCTCCCGCCAAGGCTTGGAACACCAGCTTGCCGGCGATTGGATGGACGAGATACAGCGCGTAGGAAATGACGCCGAGTTCGACCAACAGACCGCTGCGGCTGGCAACCCCGGCAATCGCCCGGCGCGTGTCACGTTCGGCGAGCAAACCAATCAGCGCTGCGAACAGCAGGGGCGCCAGGAGCGTTGGCAGACTGGTAGCAACCACGATGACGATGCCGGCCTGCACGCTGCCGATCGCCAATCGCAAGGGCGTTCGACGCAAAGCTCCCGCCGCTACTGCCAGCGAAACCGCCATGCCCAGCATAAACTCGGGCACGATACGGACGATGCCGAAAGCATAAGTGAGGTCGGTCAGCGGCCGCTCCAGGGCCAACCGCGCCAGCAGTTCGGCCGCGAGCAGCGTGGCCAGAGCCACAGCCAAGGCCAACCACGGCGCCACTGCGCGGCCCCGCCACCACATGAGTGCAGCAAGGCCTGGAAACAGCAGATAGGCGAACCACTCCGCGCTCACCGACCACGACACCGTGTTGAGCGCCAGCCCGCTGGTCGTCCCCCAGGCATGTACGAGCCACAGATGTGCCGACAATGTCGCCCAGAAGCCTTGCCCCGTGACAGGATCGAGTCCGAGTTGCAGCGCCTGCGCTTCGAAAGTCAGACGGCCAGTGGCGGTTAGCGTCAACGCCCAGCCCAACGCCACCACAGTCAGCAGCAAATGCAAGGGATAGACCCGGGCCAGCCGGTTGCGCAGAAACGGCCCGATGCGCACACCACCAGCCCGCGCTTCAGCGCCATAAACGTGGGCAAGGATAAAGCCACTCAGCACGAAGAACAGGTCGACGCCGAGCGCGCCATGGGCGATCAGCGGGTTGTGCAGCAGCAGTGTTGGCGCTGCCCGGTCAGCGAAATGAAACAACACGACGGCCAGCGCTGCGAAACCGCGCAGCGCCGTCAGCGACGGCAGATCGGGAGGCGCGGCGGATCTTGGCGATGACGGTGATGGCGCGGTTGGCATGGCGGCCTGAGTGCACGAGTTCAGAGTCTAACGCTTGAAACCCAATTTCGACGGCATCTGGCGGCGCGTGTTGCTTGAGGCCCCTGACGAACACTCTACAGCCAGACCGTAAGCAAACCTTTGCATGACGGCCGTGTTGCCCAATGTGGCGCCTATTCAGGATGGCAATGCTGTCGATAGCGCCGCAAGAGTGACGGCTGCAGCTTGATCGCGACGATACAGTTTTTCTTTCTTTTCACTCAAGCGAGCTGTTTTTGAGTACATGAATCTAGTATTCTGATTGCCTGATGAACGGAGCCCGCATCATGGAAATGGCTGGTCTGACCGACTTGGCAGCCGTGCCGGCGCTTGATACGCGTCTCGCCGCAACGCCTTCGCTGGTTGATCGCCTGCAGCTGATCCGCGGTTCGGTGGCTGGCCGGATCGCCTTCTCGACCAGCCTGGGGCTGGAAGACCAGGCGATTCTGCACGGCTTCTGGCAAGGCAAGCTGACTGCTGGCCCGAGTGCCATTGATGTGTTCACGCTCGACACCGGCCGGCTGTTTCCCGAAACGCTGGAAACACTCAATGCCAGCGAAACCCGCTACCGCTTGGCGATTCGCGTCCTGACGCCCGATGCCGATGCGGCGGAAGCCTTGACCGCGCGCGATGGCGTGCTCGGGTTCCGACGCTCGGTGGATGCCCGCAAGGCCTGCTGCGATGTCCGCAAAGTGCAGCCACTGGCGCGTGGGCTGGCGGGTGCGGCTGGGTGGATCACCGGTATGCGGCGCGGCCAGTCTGGCGGACGCGCTGAACTGCCCCTTGCCGCCTGGGACGCTGAGCGCCAGCTCATCAAGTTCAACCCGATTGCTGATTGGTCTCTGGCCCAGCTGGAAGCCTTCATCGGCAGTCAGCTCGTCCCCGTCAACCCGCTGCACGCGAAGGGCTTTCCGTCGATCGGCTGCCAGACCTGCACGCGCGCCATCGCGCCTGGCGAAGACCTGCGCGCCGGCCGCTGGTGGTGGGAGAGCGAGGACAAAAAGGAGTGCGGACTGCACTTCCGGCGGCCCGTCGGCGCTGATCTCACAAACCCTTCGACGCCCTCGGAGCTGCACGGATGACCCTGCAAACATCGCATCTTGACCTGCTCGAATCCGAGAGCATCCACATTTTCCGTGAGGCGGCGGCGCAATTCCGAAAGCCCGTGCTGATGTATTCCATCGGCAAGGATTCGACCGTCCTGCTGCATCTGGCGATGAAGGCATTCGCGCCGGCCAAGCTGTCGTTCCCGCTGCTGCACATCGATACCACCTGGAAATTCCGCGACATGATCGCGTTCCGCGACCAGACGGTGCGGCGGCACGGGCTTGAACTGATCGTGCACACCAACCCTGACGGGCTGGCCCATGGCGTCAGCCCGGTGACGCACACGCCTTCGGTCTACACCGACGTGATGAAAACGGCGGCACTGCGCCAAGCCCTGGATGCGCACGGTTTCGACGCGGCATTTGGCGGCGCGCGCCGCGACGAGGAGGCGTCGCGCGCCAAGGAGCGCGTCATTTCCATCCGCGCCGAGGGCCACCGCTGGGACCCGCGCCGGCAGCGCCCGGAAGTCTGGAACCTGTTCAACGGCCGCTTGGCCAAGGGCGAGACAGCGCGCGTGTTCCCGTTGTCGAATTGGACCGAGGGCGATGTCTGGCGCTATGTTCAGCGCGAACAGCTTGAAGTTGTGCCGCTATACTTCGCCGCGCCGCGGCCGACGCTGCAGCGCGACGGTCAGCTGCTGGTGCGCGACGATGACCGCGTGCCGCTGCTGCCTGGCGAGATCCCGGTTACCCGCAGCGTCCGCTTCCGTACGCTTGGCTGCTGGCCGCTGACCGCGGCGCAACTCTCGACCGCCACCACGCTCGATGCCGTATTGGCCGAAACGCTGGGCTCGCGCCTATCAGAACGGGCCGGGCGCTTGATCGATCACGATCAAGTCGGCGCCATGGAGAAAAAGAAGCTGGAGGGCTATTTCTGATGCCACCGTTTGACGCCGGCATGGCGGCCGACACCGCGCCTGCGAGCAGCACCGCCGATGCTGCACATCAGTCAATGGAAGGCGCGATTGCCGCCCGTTCCGGCATCTTCACGTTCCTGACCTGCGGTTCTGTGGATGATGGTAAGTCGACGCTGATCGGCCGGCTGCTGTGGGATCTGGGCGCCGTCACCGACGATCAGCGCGCCACCCTGGAGCGCTCGCGCCGGGCCGCTGGCGGCGTCATTGACACTAGCCTGCTGGTCGATGGCCTGATCGCCGAACGCGAGCAGGGCATCACCATCGACATCGCCTGGCGTTATCTCGACACGCCCGGCACCACCGAACGGCCCGGCCGCCGGCTGGTGATCATCGACAGCCCTGGCCACGAACAGTACACGCGCAATATGGCCAGTGGCGCATCCCACGCCGATGCCGCCGTGCTGCTGGTTGACGCCCGCCACGGGATCAAGACCCAGACCCGCCGGCATGCCGCCATCGCGGCTTTGGTCGGCGTCCGCCACCTGATCCTCGCCGTCAACAAAATGGACCTGGTTGACTGGTCGGAATGCCGCTTCAGGGCGTTGGAGGCCGAGTTCCGCGACCTGCAGGAGCATTTCGCGTTTGCCTCGGCCAGCGCTGTTCCCGTGGCCGCGCTCAGCGGTGACAACCTCACCCGCCGCTCGCCCAACACGCCCTGGTACTGGGGCCGCACGCTGCTGGAAACCTTGGAGCAATTGCCCGCTCGATCAGAATTGCCGGGCGCGCCTTTGCGCCTGCCGGTGCAGACCGTGATCCGCGAGGGCGTCGACTTCCGCGGGCTGGCTGGCACCATCGCATCGGGCACCCTGTCCGTTGGTGACACTGTGACTGAGGGTTCCGAGAGCCGGGCTGCCAAGGTGATACGTATCCTGACGCCACGCGGCGAGCGCGCATCGGCCCGCACCGGCGACGCTGTGACGGTGGTGTTGGATCGCGATCTTGATATCGCGCGCGGCAGCGTGCTCGCCGATCCGCGCCATCAGCCCGTTGGCGCCCGGCAAGTGGAGGCCCGTTTGGTCTGGTTGGCCGACGCCCCGTTCGATCCGCGAACCGGCTACCTGCTGCGCACCGTCACCGATCTGGTCAGCCTGACAAACGTGAGCATCAGCGCCGAAATCGACCTGGCGACCCTGGCCGAGCGGCCCGCCGCGATGGCCGCGACCAACGCTATTGTGCGTGCCGACCTGGTTCCAAGTCGCGCCGTCGCGCTCGATACATTCGCTGCCGTGCCAGCCATGGGCGGCATCGCGCTGATCGATGCCGTCAGCGGTCAAACCGTGGCAGCTGGTGTCGCCACCGCAGTCTCGGCACGTGCAGCAGCTGCCAGCGACGGCACCTTCATCGTGACCCGCGCCATGCTCGAACTCGGCCTCGCCGCCGATCTTGCGCCACGCCTTAAGGTTGCCAACGCTGACGCAGCCGCCGAAGCTGAACTGCGCCGCCGCGCCGGCGAGGCTGCCCACCTGCTCAATGCCGCCGGCGTGCGCGTGTCGCTGGCATTGTAAGGTGCGAAAGGCCCGTTGGGCCGTATCGCACCAAGACTCGCGGAAACAGCAGGGGCGCGCTGGCCGTGGCGCATTGCGGGTCAATCCTGAACCGCTCCGCTTGGCTGCTGCGATACAGCCCGCGGCCTTTCGCACCCTACCGCCGCTGCGGGCGCAGCAGCGCGCGCAAGTCAGCGGCAATCATGGCGTGTGTGGTTGCCGCCAGTGTCTTGCGGTCCGAAAGACCGGTTGCGGGCAATGGCGGGCTGATGCGCACGGCGACATCGATTGGCCCGAGACCGAGCAACGCCCAAGCGTGGCGCGGCACGTCCATATCGCCATACCAGGCCACGCAAGGGCGCAAACCCCTACCCAGGGGCAGTCCGTGCAGACGCGTATAGGCGATCGTAACAGTCTGTACCGTCAACGCTCCTGTCGCCTCGTTACCGGAGCCAAAGGCGGCAGCGAACAGGCTGCTCTTGAACGGCAGCACGCGATTGCCGTCATTGGACGTGCCCTCGGCGAACAATACGATGGCGCCGCCTGCCGCCAGACGCTGCACGATGGCATCGGATTGCGCGCGTGCGCCGAGGCGCGCCTCGCGATCGACGAACACCGTACGTTGCAGCCTCGCCAGCGTGCCAATGAACGGCCAATTACTGACTTCACGCTTGGCAATAAAGGCGAGCGGCGCGATAGCGCTCAGTACCGGAATGTCCAGCCACGACGCATGGTTAGCGACCAGCAGTAGCGGACCGGGCTCGACCACGCCCTCGACGCGCAGCTTGAGACCGAGCAACCGGCAGACGCGCCGGTGATACCAGCATGGCAGCCGCCGGGCGGCGTCCGGCCACAGCCGCAGCAGGAGCCATTGCAACAGCATCAGTGGCAGGGTGAAAATCAGGAACGCGGCAAGGATCAGGCCAGCCCGTAAGTTCGCCATCAGTCGCCTGTCATTGCCGTCGCGCCCAGAACGTCATTGCGCGGGAGCGCTCTGTGCATTCCCGCTCCCACACCTGTCGCCAAAGAGCTTGTTCCTGGAACCCATCGTGCATCAATTCCGGTGCTTCGCAAGGTGCACAATGGGCTCCGTGCACAAGTCCCAGGAAGACCTCTGGGGGTGTGTCATCAACCGCACGTGAATTGGATCGCCACGACCTCAGCTTGCATCAAAACCGCTATCATCGATGCCGTCACTTGGCTCGACAGCGGCGGTGTTTGTGCCCAGCACGCGCGCGAGCAGGACAGCATCCCGCGCTCCAGCCGCATCACCATCCGTCGCCGGATAGTAGTTCTTGCGCCGGCCAACCGGCAGGTATTGTTGGCGGTGGTACAGGGCCAGCGCCGGAGTATTGTCAGCGGCCACTTCCAGGAACACGCGCGTCACGCCAAGCAGCTCAGCGGCTTCATGGGCGTCGCATAAGAGCCGTGTCGCTATGCCGGTCCGGCGCGCCTCCGGGATGACGGCGATCATCAAAATCTCGGCTTCGTCGCGGGCGTATTGCAGCAACACGAACCCGGTTGGCTTGCCTACCGTGTCACGCGCCAGGAAACCAAACGAGGCAGGCGCCTGCAGCAGCCGCGCAACGCCAGCCTCTGCCCATGAGCGCTGACTGGCCGCTGCGTGCACGGCAACCACATCGCTGGCAAGCGCCGCCGCAGCCGCCAACGGCAGCGGCGCGATAACGTAGGTTTCAACGGCCGCCGTCATGGACTTGCCGCCGACGCGCGGGGTAGTGATTTGTCACCCTGCGGCTTGGCATCAGGCGGGCGCAGGTAAAGCGGCCTGGCTGGTTCGGCCACGGACAGCGCCGGCGCCAGCTGCGCCAGTTGCCGCGCATGCGGCTGCAAAGTGGTGAGGCAAACCTCCAGCTGCAAGCGCGCGGCTGCCGGCGCCTGGGCAATCAGGTGGGCGCCGGAACCAATCGCGATAACCCGCTGCCCGTCGCAACGCTCCAGCAGCAGACGGGTCGCGTTCGCCGCTGTCAAGAGAGCCGGTTCCGTCAGCGGTTCGGCGACATTTTCACCAAACACCTGCAGATAAACGTCGCCGTTGCGGGCATCGATCGCGGCGGCCAACACGGCCTCCTGGCGCACGACACCGAGGCGGCCATTGAACAGCAAGCCGTCGGCGCGATGCGCTAACACCAGCAGGCTGGAGGCGCCGGCGACAGGCCGGCCAAGTGCCAACCCAAGCCCGCGCGCGGCGGCCAGACCCACACGCACGCCCGTGAAACTGCCGGGACCAACGGTGACGGCGACCCGCTCGATAGCGCCGAAGCCGCCGGCGCGTTCGGCGAGCGCTTTCAGCATCGGCATCAAGGCCTCAGACCGGCCATCGTGACGGCCCTCTGGATGCTCATAGTAATCATCGAGCAGCAGATGCTCCCCGCGCGGTGACGACTTGAGCAACGCCACGGAAGTTGCGCCGAGACAGCAATCGAGGGCCAGGATCGACACGATGGGGACACTACATTCCAGCTGGCGCGCGCCAGCGCTCAAACGATTGACGCGATGTCGTTGAAGGCCGGGCGCGGCGAGCGCGGCAACAGCCCGATTGGATCACCAACACCCAGATTACAGAGAAAATTCGACTTGATGCGACCGCCCGGGAAGAACGCCGCATCGACACCGGCATTGTTGAAACCCGACATCGGCCCACAATCCAGCCCCAGCGCCCGCGCCGCCAGCATCAGATAGGCACCTTGCAATGAGCCATTGCGGAACGCCGTCACGCGGATCGCCTCGTCATCGCCACGAAACCACGACGCGGCGTCTTCGTGCGGAAACAAGCGCGGCAGACGGTCAATGAAGTCGAGGTCGTAGCCCAGGATGGCAACAACGGGCGCCGTCATGGTCTTGTCGAGGTTGCCGGCCGACAAATGCGGTTTGAGCCGGGCTTTCGCCCCGGGCGTGCGCGCAAACACAATCCGGATCGGCTGACAATTGGCGCTGGTCGGCGCCATCTTCATCAGGTCGACAACGGCGGTCAGTGTCGCGTCCGATACCGGCGTCGGCAACCAAGCGTTATGTGTGCGTGCCGCCGTGAACAGCTGCGCCAGTGATGCCGCCGGTAGCGCTAGCGAAGCAGTCATGCTGCCGGAACTCCCTGCGGACGCCATGGGAGCCATCAAACGGGCCGGACTTCGCGCACTTCCGGGACGAAGTGCTTCAGCAGGTTTTCGATGCCATGGCGCAGCGTGGCCGTGGAACTGGGGCAGCCAGCGCAGGCACCGCGCATGTGCAGCGACACGATGCCATCGCGGAAGCCCTGGAAAGTAATGTCGCCGCCGTCCTGGGCCACCGCCGGACGCACGCGCGTCTCCAGCAGTTCCTTGATGGTCTCGACGATGTCGCCATCCTCGGGCGCGAAGTCTTCGTCGCTCACAGCGGCGGCATCCGTGCCAACTACCGGTGCGCCCGACAGATAGTGCTCCATGATGGCGCCAAGCAGCGCCGGCTTCAGGTGCTGCCACTCGATGTCGCCCTTGGTCACGGAGATGAAATCCGAACCGAGAAATACCGCCTTGACGCCATCCTGCTCAAACAACCGCCGCGCCAGCGGTGAATCGCCGGCTTCCGCAGCAGCTTTGAAATCGCGTGTGCCGGTGCCAAGCACGGACTTACCGGGCAGGAACTTCAAAGTCGCCGGATTGGGCGTCGCTTCGGTTTGGATAAACATGGGGGCAGCTCCTTGGCGGGTTTCAGGGGGACTCAAACCGCGCACGCTTCCTGGAATACTTCCATATAGGTTGCCGGTGCCCCGGTCAAAAGGTGACGCGGCGGCGCGGCCTCCCGGTAGGGGCGAGACTTGTCTCGGGCTCGTGCTGCGGGCACTTGTCCCGCCCTCGTGCCGCGGGCACTTGGTTCGTGCGCGCCGTGCTGTAGCAGGGCGAGACAAGTCTCGCCCCTACCGGGACGACCGGGACGACCGCGACGACCGCGACGACCGCGGCGACCGTGACGACCGTGACTACCGTGACGACCGCAGTGACCGCGACGATTCACGCTACGCACGCACTGCCGCGCGTGGCGCCAGAGTGCGGCTTGTCAACAAGCCACGGCGGAGGTTTGTCCGCCGGGCGTAGTCTGATAAGACCGGGCGCATGAGCCATCGGCCGTTCCACTCGCTGAGCCGAGCCATCGGGACTCAACGCCATCATGACCACCAGCAAAAAACTCAAAGTCGTCGTTACGCGCAAGCTGCCAGAGCCGGTGGAAACGCGCATGCGCGAGCTGTTCGAGGCAGAACTCAACCTCGACGACAAGCCGCTCTCGGAAGCTGACCTGATCAAAGCGGTGCAGGCGGCCGACGTGCTGGTGCCAACGGTGACCGACCGGATCGACAGCCGCGTGCTGCAGGCGGCGGGACCCCGGCTAAAGCTGGTGGCTAATTTCGGTACCGGCGTCGACAACATCGATCTCGATCTGGCGCGCGAGAAGGGCATCATCGTCACCAACACGCCCGGCGTCCTGACCGAAGACACCGCCGACATGACGATGGCGCTGATCCTGGCCGTGCCGCGCCGGTTGACCGTGGGCGCGGCCTTCCTCAAAGACCCGCGTAACGCCTGGGCGGGTTGGTCGCCAACCTGGATGCTCGGCAACCGCATCTATGGCAAACGGCTCGGCATCGTCGGCATGGGTCGCATCGGTCAGGCGGTAGCCAAGCGCGCCAAAGCGTTCGGGTTGCAGATCCATTATCACAACCGCCGGCCTGTCGCCGAAGCCATCGAGCGCGAGCTGGAGGCGACCTATTGGGACAGCCTCGATCAGATGCTGGCGCGCATGGACATCGTCTCAGTCAATTGCCCGCATACGCCTGCGACCTTCCATCTGCTGTCGGCGCGCCGCCTCAAGCTGATGAAGCCGTCGGCCTACATCGTCAACACCGCGCGCGGCGAGGTGATCGACGAGAACGCTTTAGCGCGCATGGTGGAAGCGGGCGAGATCGCCGGCGCCGGGTTGGACGTGTTCGAGCACGAGCCCGCCATCAACCCCAAGCTGCTGGCCGCGAGCCACGTCATCGTGCTGCCGCACATGGGCTCGGCGACACTGGAAGGCCGCATTGACATGGGCGAGAAGGTGATCATCAACATCCGCACCTTCATGGACGGCCACGCCCCGCCTGACCGGGTCTATCCGGGGATGTTGTAGGAGGAGGAACTGACCTTGGCTTTAGGTGGAGCGCTGACGGTTGCGCTGTAGGGGCGAGCCGTGGCTCGCCCTGATGCCACCGCCGACGCTGGCGAATGTGGCGACAAGGCGAGCCACGGCTCGCCCCTACATGGCAGACACGGGCCGCGTAATTCCCGCAAGCTGGCTAGAAAGGCGATGGGATCGGACCCTTCGAGTTCGAAAGGGCCCGACCTCTGTACTTCCTGTGGTCACGAATTTCATTTGATGCTCAGGCTACCGCCGTTCCATACCCAGCCGAACTTGTTGCCACAGTCATTGCTAAAACGATCAAGTCGAACCCAATCGGTCTCTCCGGCTTTGCTCGAAACGTATCTCGCCGAATCGCCGACATTCATGGTGCAGCGCGCTTCGCTCTGTCCATCGTTGGTGTCGTAGACGTCGGTAGCTTGCACTGCAGATGCCGTCTTTTGCGCTGTCGTGTTGCTCGGAGGTGTTTTCGGTTTTCCAAGCTTAACGACCTTACCAGCCTTGCGTTTGTTCACGAGAATACAATTCCCGTACTGCTCGTCATTCAGCAGGCGCCTGATGCAGCCCGTCTGCTGAGCCTCCGTGCAGTCCGATTGGGCAATATCCGTGCGAACAGTACCGGCGACCTTGCAATCCGGATTAGCCTCCGCCTTTGGCGCCTGTTCGGCGGTGCAGCATAGGGCTTTCGAGCCGGTCACGCAGAGGGCACCTGAACCAGAATACTCGACTCCAGTCGTTGTTCGCAGTTTTTGGTTTTCGCCAGCCTTGCATGAACCGCTGCAAAATGGCGCCGTGCCACGCCATACACACCCTGCCGAAGCGGCCGTCGTCAGCCCGCAAAGGCAAAAAAGTATCAGTGTCAACCGCAGTATGGGCATAGCGCTCTCCTAATCAGCAATGAAACACTGTGACGCCGATCCAGACAAACGCCGCCGGACCGGGTCTATCCGGGGATGCTGTAGGTCAAGGGGTCCGACCCCATCGAACCCCGCAGGGGTCTGACCCTGTCGCAATCCGCTTGCTAGTATTTCAGGCTTCCGCCGTTCCATACCCAGCCGGTCTTTCCACCGCAGCCACCACTGATTCCACGGACCTCAACCCAATCTTCCTCTCCGGCCTTGGTCGTCACCAACGTGCCCGAGTCACCCGCGTCCATCGTGCAGATGGCATCTCCCTGGCCGTCATTGCCGGCGTACACGTCAGTCGCCTGCACTGCTCGCACGGGCCGTTTCTTCTTTCCGATGGTGATGACTTTCCCATTCTTCCGCCTGTTCGCGGCCAAGCAATTCCCGTACTGCTCGTCATTCAGCAGGCGCCTGATACACCCGGTCTTTTGAGCTTCCAAGCAGTCCGATTGGGCAATATCTGTGCGGACAGTACCGCCGATGTTGCAATCCGGATTAGCCTCCGCCTTCGGAGCCGCCGGCGCGTCCTTGCAGCACAACGCTTTCGAGCCGGTCACGCAGAGTGCACCTGAGCTCGGCTCTATTTCATTTCCATTTTCGTCCTCTGCTCCGAAGGACGCGCCATTGTCGCGTCTCCTTTCAACTTCGCCGTTCTTGCAGGAACCTTTACAGAATGGCGCCGTGCCACGCCATACGCACGCTGCCGACGCAGCATTCGCCAGACCGCAGAGACAGAAAAGTATCAATGCCAACCGCAGAATGGGCATCCCGTGCTCCTATCAAGACTGTACCACTGTGTCGCCCTATGCGGATCTGCACGGCAAATGAGGGACTACCGCCCTTGCGCGAATGGCGGCCCTTACGAATGATAACGCATACCCCGCGATAATTTGCGTGATTGCACCTGAAGTCATCCCCCAGACGGGGTAGACGTGCGCGGATGTTATGACGAAGTTAATGGCGCCCACGACCGCGGAACGCCCAATCAAACCGGCACCACCAATGACGCCGCCAGCTTGATCAAATCGGCCTGTCGATTGCAGCCAGTCTTGTCGAAGACGTGCCGCAGATGCGTCTTGACCGTGCTTGGCGCGACGCCGAGCGCGTGGGCGATCTGGCTTTGCGTCTTGCCGTCGACGATCAACTCGAACACCTGCGCTTCGGCGTTAGTCAGGTCATAGAACAGGGTGAGGGCGGCGCGCGGCATCTGCGGTGGCGTGCTGGCCGACGCGATGAACAGCGCCGCTTGCGCCCGCCGCCTGAGGCCTGGGCGCACGTCGCCATCGCCCATCGGCAGCACATGGATGACGCAAGGCGAGCCGTCCTTGCGGCGCAAGGGGATGCCGATACCGCGATGTCCCAGCCGGTGCCGCTCGCGGGCGGCCTGCGTTACCGCGCCATGCAGGCTGTTCGTTGAAACCGAGGCCAGGGTCGCCAACCTGCCGCCATGGGCCGTGATCGGATCGGCGGACCGCAGCATGGCGTCGGCTGCCGCGTTGGCGTGCACAACGCCAAGCTGTTCGTCGACCAGGACGACGCCGGCGCTGAGGCTGTCCAACGTCGCCTCGAAAGTCCGCGCGGAGATCGTTTTCAAGTCCAGCAGCTTGCTGATCGCGGCGGCGCGCCGGAAATGCGGTGCGATCAGTCGCAGGATAGTAATTTCGTGATCGCTGGTCGGGCCAGCCGTGGTGTGGCGTCCGAACGTGATCGAGCCGATCATGGCTGGCTCGCGGGCAAACCCGATCACGGCCGCGTCGTCGATGCCCTGTGGTTGCAGCCATTCCGAATAGTATCGGCTGTGGTGCAGCGGCGGCAGGCCCTCGACTCGGGAGTAAATGATCGGCTCATCAAGGGGATATTGCAAGATCCGTTCAGGCCCGCCCCACAGCATCATGACATCCAGGTCATAAGCCGCTACGCGCGACAGCCAATGCGGGTCGATGCCCGCCGTTGCGTTCAACAACTGACGTCCGGATGGCAATTCTTGCAGGGCCAGAACCGCGTTGGCGAAATCAAGGGCCGATCTGAAGGCGTCCAGCGCCAGGGGCCAGCGCGCGGGGTCCAGCGCACAGTCATAAATCAGGCCGATCAGCTCCGAGACCTTTTCCGGCGAGATCGACACAGCCACGATGATCACCCGGCGCTTACCAAGACTACGTGACACTACGTCAAAGTGGGTATTGCGAAACCCTGGCGTGATCAAGGGTGAACGGCGTCCCTGGTGTTCCGCTCAGGTCACCTTGCGGCGGACCTGGAACTGGGGCTCGCGATAGCGCTCCGTCGCAATGATGTCAGCCAGCACATCAGCGGCGCGGGCGACCTCGGCGTAGCTGAGATACAGCGGCGTGAAGCCAAAACGCATCAGGTCGGGCGTGCGAAAATCGCCGATCACGCCCGCAGCGATCAGCGCCTGGATCGCCGCGTAGCCGTGCTCGAAATGGTAGGCGAGCTGGCTGCCGCGCTGCTCCGGCGCCAATGGAGTCGCCAGTTTGAGTGACCGGCAGCGGGCGGAGACGCGGGCGTGGAACAAGTCGGCCAGCGCCAGCGATTTGGCGCGCAGCTGGCCCATGTCGACGCCGTCGAAGGCGTCCAACGCGGCGTCGAGCACCGCCAGACCGATCACCGAGGGCGTGCTGGTGATCATGCGTTCGATGCCGCCGGCTGGCCGGAAGTCCGGCTCGAACTGGAACGGCGCGGCGTGGCCGAGCCAGCCTGACAGGGGCTGGTGCACCGCCGCCAAATGCTGGGGCGCGACGAAGAGATAGGCCGGCGCGCCAGGGCCGCCATTCAGGTACTTGTAGGAGCAGCCGACCGCGAAATCAGCCTTGGCACCCTTGAGGTCAACCGGCACAGCGCCGGCGCTGTGGCACAGATCCCAGATCACCAAGGCGCCCGCCTTGTGCGCCGCCCTCGTTACAGCCTTGATGTCGCGACGCGCGCCGCTGCGGTAATCAATGTCGGACAGCAAGAGCACCGCAATGGTCTCATCGAGCGCGGCTGTAACCGCTGCGGCCGGTACGGTCTTCAGAGCTGCGCCACCGGCTGCGAACCCGACATAGCCCTGCGCCATGTAGAGGTCGGTCGGAAAGCTGCTCTGCTCGCACAAGATCACCTTGCGATCGGGCCGCAAAGCCAGGGCCGCCGCCAGCAGTTTGAAGATGTTGACCGAGGTCGTGTCGCAGACCACCACATGCTCGGCCTCGGCGCCGATCAACGCGCCGATGCGATTGCCGACGGACTTTGGCAAGTCCATCCAGCCGTGCACATTCCACGCTGTGATCAGGCTCTGGCCCCACTCCTCAGCAACGACGGTGGCTGCCCGCTGGCGCGCCGCCGTGCTCAGGACGCCGAGCGAGTTGCCATCAAGATAGATCAGCCCCTTGGGGATCTCGAACAGCTGGCGCCGCGCCCGCAACGGATCGGTGCGGTCGAGCGCGGCGATTTCCGCAGCCGTTAATGTCGCCAGCTTGCTCATCGCCATCCCTGCCGCCCGCTTCATTCACGCATTGTCTCGCGCGCCTGCCGGCCAGCGCCGGCCTTGCCCAATTGCGGCAACGCCAGCATGGCGAGCACGAACAGCCCGGTCGCCAGTTTCATGTCGGGCGGTGGCATGCCAGCGGCGAGGCACAGCGACACCAGCTGGTAATAGACGATCGCGCCGACGAACGGCGCCAGCAATTGCCGCGTCAGCGTGCCCTTGCCGACCAGCGCCTCGCCAATCATCAGCGACGCCAAGCCGTTGATCAGGATGCCGAGACCCATATTGACGTCGGTGAAGCCTTGCGACTGCACCATGATGGCGCCCGACAACGCCGCGAACGCACCAGCCAAGCCAATGCCGAGGATCACCGCCGCGCCGACATCGATGCCTTGCGCCTCGGCCATATCCGGATTGGCGCCGACCGCGCGCAAGGCGACGCCGCGCTCGGTGCGAAAGAACCAGGTCAACGCCAGCCACACCAGGAAGGCGAGCGCACCCGCGACAACGATTTTGGCGTTGGTGGAGCCATCGGCAAGGGAAGGCAGGCCGTCGAAGATCGCGCCCTTGCCGAACACCGCGATGTTGGAGCGCCCGAGAATGCGCAGATTGATGCTGTACAGCATTGTCATCATCAGGATGCCGGCCAGCAGTGTGTTGATGCGGAAGCGCAGATGGATCAGCGCCGTGCAGCAGCCGGCGGCGAAGCCAGCAAGCAGCGCGGCGCCGATCGCCAGCACCGGGTGCACGCCCATGGTCAAGAGCAGGCCGCTCAGGCAACCGCCGAGCGGATAGGCACCCTCGGCAGTCAGATCCGGGAAGTTCAGCATACGGAACGGGATCATGATGCCAAGCACGACAAAGCTCAGCAGCAGGCTTTGCGCCAGGGTCACGGGGATCAAGGCGATGTAGGTGGTGAGCGTTTGGCTAAGGTAATCTATCAGCATGGCCAGCGCCCATGGGCGGACGGGGTCT
>JANNSA010000278.1:0-5003 GCA_031402115.1 Hyphomicrobiaceae bacterium
GGCCCCCCCCCCCCCCCGCTCCACTTTCTACCACCCCCCCCTTCCCCCCCCCTATTACACGGGCCGCCACAACGGCTGCGCGCCCTATGAATTGCAGTGGCCAGAACCTGTTCCAGGCGGCCGGCGAAGGCGGCATCGCGGGTCACCAGCGCCACGGTGCGCTCGCCGTCGCGCAACAGCACAAGCCGGTGCACGAGCAAACTGTTCGAACGCAGGATGTCGTCGACAACGGCCAACGCCAGCAACCCGAACATGCCAACCGCCAGATAGAATTTTGGTTGCCAGATGCCGATCTGAATGGGGACAAAAAAGTACAAAGCGGCGGCCACCGCCAGATTGCAGATCAAGATGTTACCGAGCCGTTGCGCGTGCTCGCTCTCGGCTTCCACGTGCGCACTATCCAATTCAGCAATAGCAAACGCACGGCCGTTGAATTCAGCACGCGCCTCCGTCACCAGCACCGCGCCCTGCCGCAACAATTCCATGTACTCACTCCGCGCCGAAGCCTTCGTGGAGACCTTTGCATCAGCCAGTTGATGAAGCGCTAACGGATCGAGCTACCGGACGTCCGAATTCAGGATTGCCGGCACAAGTCTGACCTTTATAAGTCGGCAACGCCCAGCACTTGGCCGCAGGTTCCTGTAACGCCGCGCAAGGGTGGCAAAGCCGGCGACGCGGCGGCGCCCGCTCTGGCCGGCAAACCTGGAATGGCGACCGGATGAAACAAGATTTCCGCAGTGACATCGAAGGTCTGCGCGCCGTTGCGGTGCTGCTTATTCTCATCTTTCATCTCAATCCGGCATGGTGTCCCGGTGGATTTATCGGTGTCGACATATTCTTCAGCATATCGGGCTATTTGATCACCAGGATGATCGTGGCCGAGGGCGTGACCTTCAAGTTTGTCACTTTCTACACGCGTCGTTTCTTCCGACTGTTTCCCGCACTTTTAGCAACGTTGATTGGCACACTCATTGCTGGTTGGACCATGCTTGGGCCAAGCCAGTACGAGACGCTTGCGTTGTCAACCATCGCCGCCTATTTTGGCCTATCCAATATTTTCTTTTTTCTCAGTTTAGATTACTTCAGTGCCAATGGGTTGGCGCATCCACTCTTGCATACTTGGTCGCTTGGGGTTGAAGAACAGTTTTATCTTCTATGGCCCGTGCTCTTGGTTTTTACTCAACGCCTGCAACTTCATCTTAGTATTCTGATCTTCGGCATGGCTGCGATTTCACTTGTCGCTACGGTCACCTTGCAAGCCCAGTATCCAGAGCTTGCATTCTACATGATGCCGTTCCGTATCTTTGAGTTCGCTATTGGCGCGGCCGCCTGGCGCGTGCAAGGAATGTTCAAGCCTCTTACGCCCGTTGCAGGGCAATTGGCCGGCTTCGCTGGGTCTGCTTTACTGATCGCGCCTGCCTTCCTGTTGCATACAAACACGCCGTGGCCGAGCCTCTGGTCTCTGGCGCCAGCCTTGGCGGTGGCGCTGCTGATTCTTGGGCCACGTGACAGCATTTCAGCTCGGTTACTGAGCTCGCCTCCACTAAGATTGATTGGCAGGCTGTCTTACTCGCTTTATCTTGCACATTGGCCAATCATTGTATTTTATCGACACTTGAGCGTTACGCCGCCAAATTCATGGGAACTTGCTCTCCTGGCAGCGGGTTCCGTGGCCGCCGCGTTGGCCCTGCATGTGCTGGTCGAGGCTCCGTTCCGGCAGAGAGGCGCTCACCAACCCGCATTAACATATAAGCAAGCTCTCTGGCGTTTTCAGCCATTCTCACGCCGCGTCCTGACAGTGTTTGTTGCCCTTGCCTCAGGAGTGTGCATTTCTGCTGCTGCTTTGATTGCCGCGACTGGCGGGTTGCCTTCCCGGCTTGAGAACTCTCAAGTCCAATTCACCGATAAGGGCTTGACCTTCGCCGGCGATCTTTGCAGCTTCAAGCGATCTCGCTGCGTGATTGGCGATTCGCAAGCGACGAAAATTGTCTATATCATCGGTGACAGCCTGGCCATGAATCTCTTGCATGGACTGGATCGTGTGTTTCGTGACTCCAAGATCAAAGGTATTGTGTTCCATGACTTTGGCTGCCTTTATTTCTTCGATACGACCCGCTTCACGAACGGCACGAAGGATTCGGGTTGCGGACAGAATGTGGCTGAAGCGTATGCTCATCTCGCGACTGTCACCGAGCCAGTGATCCTGGCTGGCGACTATGCTGGGCACCGCAACGATATCGGTGATCTGGACGCGGTCGCGCCGCTGCGACAGACCCAGGAGGAGTATTATCAGTGGCTTCAGGGCAAGCTCTCTGGCAGCCTTAAGGCACTGGGTGTTGATCAACGGAAGATTGTGATTATCAAGCAAACCTACTCAACTGGTATTGATTTGCCCAAATGCCTCAGCAGTCCAGCGGCGGGGAGCAGTCCAGCTCAACAGGCGTTGGCATGCGCGCCGCTAACCCGCGAAGCTGCCTTCAAACTGTTCGAGGCTGCGGACAAGCTCATCGACAATGCAGTGGAGGCTTTTCCAACCCTGATCACAATTGATCCCAAGGCACTCTTTTGCAAGAGTGACCCTTGCGTGACGCGCAATGGATCGGAACTATACTTCCGTGATCCAGCGCACTTAACGAATGCAGGCTCGGACTACCTAGTCGAGCAGTTTCGCGAGTTACTTGTCGCGCATCTCGCTGCTGACTGAAGCGTCGTTGCCAGCTGAGCAGGCGGCGCCATGCTACCAAACTCGGCTATAGTTGGCCGATGGCACCGCCTATGGCGACTTCGCCACGGTCTCTCCGGCGATCGTAAAGCGCAGCAGCAGTGTGCGTTGCAGCCAGCTGAAATTATCATCAGAAATCAGCGTCAACTCGGTGTCGCCTGCGGCGTTGGTGGAGACAGCAACGCCTTCCATGTTGTCGATCTCGAAGCGCTGGTCGGCTTCGAACAGCAGGTCGCCGGCCATCGCCTCACCCGTCTTCAGAGCCGCCGCTACGGCATCTGGACTGATGCGTTCCAGGCGCATGCGGACGCCGTCCTGCCAGCTGAAACTACGCCAAAGCACAACGAACCCGCCATCGGGCAGCGCCGCGAGATCGGTGAGATCGAAGACGCCGGTGCGGGCTAGGCGGACATCGCGCGGCTTCGCCTTGCCCGGCGGCACCAGCCAGCCGATCTGCAATCCGGCGGAATCCTGGCGGCGCTCGGCGAAAGTCAGAATCGCACCCTCGGCTGGACCGGCGCTGAATTGGGCAACGCTTTCCAAGCCCTTGTTGGCCTTCAGCTTACGCACCGCGTCCGGCAGCGGAATGGTCGCCTGAGCTTTGCCGATGCCTTTGTCATCGAAGCTGTGCCGGACGAGCCGCTGGGTCCTTTCATAGGCTACCAACACACTGGCACCGTCCGGCAACAAGGTTAGCCCCTCCACATCGCGCTCGTTTTCGCGCTTCAGAACTTTGCCTTTGAGTCCGGTGATCGGTCCCATCACTGCATTGGCGAGCGTGGTCGGCACGCCATTGTGCGTCCCAAGCGTCGCGGTCAGCCAGCTGCCGCCATCTGAAACAGCGATCAACCGCTCACCATCCGGCGTCAGCGCCAGTCCCGAGAAACCGCCAAACGCCGGCGCGCTCGATGACAGCTGCAAGCCGCCGCGCCAGATCAACTTGCCGAACCGCTGGCGGGCCCCGTCAAAGCGGTCGAAACCGGCGATCGGCACGACCGATATCTCTAGCTCTCGTCGGCTGAGTTCTTCCAGCCGCGGCTTGGCGATTGCCGTATTCCAGCTCATGACGCCGGCGGCGATTGCGAGCGCCGTAGTGAGTGGCAAAACTGCCCGAGGAAAATACAGCGGTAAAGTCATGAGATAACCAGTCTTTCAGGCGCGCGGTGAAGCTGGGGTCGGTACACTTATCAGAGTAGCCGATAAACCGTTATCATCGCCTATTTGCGGCAGTCAGCGCCCAGTTCAGGGAACCCCCATGACACAGCACATGCGCATCCTGCGGCCGGCGGCAGGCATTCTGGCCTACTATGACGGCCGGGTAGCCGGGCAGCGTTTCGCGGCGGCGGCCAACTGGGTTGATGACGGAGCATTGTCGTTGGGAATCGCCAGTTACGCCATCGTCGACGGCGACGCGGCGCTAATTTACGACACGCACATTTCCGTCGCCCACGCCCGAGCCATTCGGCGAGCACTGACAGCGGCGGGCGTTATGCGATTCTCGGTGGTGCTGAGCCATTGGCACCTCGACCATGTAGCCGGAACCGAAGCGTTCGCGGATTGCGAAATCATCGCCAATGTCCGCACATTGGAGCACCTCAAGGCGCACCAAGCCGCAATCGAAAGCGGCACCCACGATGGGCCGCCTGGCATCGTGCCGCTGATCCTGCCGGCGCGGACCTTTGACGGTACGCTGTCGCTGAATGTTGGCAGCATCGCCGTTGAGTTGCACACTTTCAACATCCATAGCGACGACGCCACGGTGCTGTATCTGCCCGCGCAAAAGCTGCTGCTGGCGGGCGATACACTGGAAGACACCGTCACCTATGTCAGTGAACCTGAACACCTCGCGGCGCATCTAGCCGATCTTGACCGGCTGGAGCACCTGGCCGCCACGCGCATCCTGCCCAATCACGGCGACCCAGCGATCATCGCGGCTGGCGGTTATGCTCCCACCTTGATCGACGCCACCCGTGCTTATACTGAACGCCTCCAGTCGCGACGCCTTGATGCTGATTTGCGCACCGCCATTGCTCCCGAACTCGAAAACGGCTGGGTCACCTGGTTCGCGCCCTACGCAGTGGTCCATCAACAGAACATTGACCGGGTCGCAGCACTTTGAAGCGCAGCAATACGCTCAACCACCGCTAGCTGGCGTATTCGAGCCGTTCAGTCATCTTTTTCTGGCGGCGGCGTTGGACGGATGAAGCGATGTGCATGGCCTCGCGGTACTTGGCGACAGTGCGCCGGGCGATCTCAATGCCTTCGTCGCGCAGCTTTTCGA
>JANNSA010000279.1:0-4227 GCA_031402115.1 Hyphomicrobiaceae bacterium
GGCGACGAAGTGTGTGATGAAATGGCATTGACATTGAATTTACCCTCCTGTGAAGTGACCGAGGCCTGGTGTTCCAGGTCCCTTGTCTTTTGTAATGGATTGTTGTTCTATTGCAACGTGCCTAACTCCGGTTCCGACAAGCCTTTTATACCCGGGTGCAACGCGAATACCGCGCCGGCAAGGGGCTGGTCGGATAGATCGATGCCTTCCGGCCGAATAGAGGTGACGAACAAGGTGTCCAGATTGCTGCCGCCAAAGGCGCACATGCTCGGCTTCTTGACGGGTAGTGGAATCGCCCGGTCGAGCTTGCCTGCCGGGGTGAATCGAAGTAGTTGGCCGGCATCATTGGCGCAGCTCCAATAGCAGCCGTCTTCATCGACCGCCGCGCCATCGGGGCGGCCGGGATGCTGGTTCATGTCGACAAATACCCGCCGGTTGCTCGGTGTGCCGCTTGCCGTGTCGTAGTCAAATGCCCAGATCAGCTGTACCGTCGGGTGCGAGTCGGAGAGATACATGGTTTTACCATCGGGGCTGAAGGCGAGTCCGTTGGGTGTGATGAACCCATCGAGCATTTTTTGTAGCCCGTTTGGCTGGTCGTACCGATACATGGCGCCCGCCGCTGCCGCCAAGGACATGTTGCTGACCATCGTGCCGGCCCAAAACCGGCCCTGACGGTCGCAACGGCCATCGTTAAAGCGCATGCCCGCGTGTCCGTGCGCCACGCTGCTCAATCGTTCGCTCTCCAGTTGTCCATCGGACTGGGGCTGCAACCTAAAGACACCCGTTTCCATTCCAGCGACCCAGGTTCCAGGCGTCGCGCCTGGCGCGATGCACGCCAGCATTTCCGCCGCCATCCAGATGGTGACGTTGCCGTCGGACGCTCGCCAGCGGCACAGTTTTCGCGCTGGAATATCGACCCAATAAAGCGATTGCTCACCAGCTTGCCACACGGGGCTTTCTCCCGTTGCGTTGCGGCAGTCCAGTAAGAGTTCGGGTTTAGCGTTCATCGCCATAATCGATAAATGTGCCGGCCTTGACAAAGGGTCCACCCTGAAACTGGACTGCCGGATCGTTCAGATCGGGTGCAGACGTGCGTGCATAGACGGCGTCGCGAAACACATCGGCACTGTCCAGCGGCACATAGCCGACATGGCGCGCTTTGGCGTTGTCCCACCAGTTTGTCTGGTTATTCGATACGCCATAAATAATGGTGTGCCCCAGTACGGGCGTACTCAAGCAGGCGGTGATCAGCCGGTGTAAATCGTCAAAACTCAACCAACATGCCAGCATGCGACGATCACGCGGTTCGGGAAATGACGAGCCGATACGTAGGCATGCGGTCTCAATACCGAAGCGGTCGAAGTAAAGTCGCGACAAATCTTCACCGAATGCCTTGCTGGCGCCGTAAAGCCCGTCCGGGCGCGCCGGATGATCCGGTGTGATGGTCTCGGATTGACGATAGAAGCCCGTGACGTGGTTAGAGCTGGCAAACACCACGCGTTTCACTTTGTGCCTGCGCGCGGCCTCATAAAGGTTGTAGGCACCAAGAATGTTGGCCTGCATGATGGGCTGAAATGGCCCTTCGAGAGACACGCCGCCAAGATGAACGACCGCGTCCACGCCGCGTATCATTGCGTCCACTTCATCCGCGTTGGCCAGATCTGCGGGGGCATCCTCTTCATTCGCGCCAATATCCCCGAGGCTGACTAGATCAGACAGGCGCAATACTTCACAATTGACCTTGAGTCGGTTACGCAAAGCGGTGCCTAATCCACCGGCGGCGCCCGTCATCAGTAGTCTGTGATGCGTCTTAACTGCCATTGTTTGCTCGCTTGGTGATATCCAGCCGCGCTGGACTTTTGGACGCTCGCGCTCTAATGTTCGGGAGCGGTATAACAAATCAGTTATATGTTGTCTGATAAGATGCTATTATGAAACGTCTGACAACAGAGTCAAGTTATTTTTAGTGGAATCCATACAAATGCAAAGTCCCCCAGAAGCCAGAGTTCGCCGCTCGCGAGGGTTGGTCCAGGAGATTGTAGAAGGACTCGCCGGAGATATTCGGGAAGGTCGGATCGTCCCGGGTGACAAGTTGCCCAGTGAATCTGAAATCATGACGAGGTTTGATGTGAGCCGCACCGTCGTGCGCGAGGCGCTGTCCCATTTGCAGGCATCAAAGCTGGTTGAAACGCGCCACGGCATTGGGACTTTTGCGATCGCAATACAGAATTCGGGCAATTTCAAAATTGCCGACGATGACGTTTCCACCGTCGCGGATGTCATCGCGGTACTGGAACTGCGCATCAGCATCGAAACAGAGGCCGCTGGCCTCGCTGCACAGCGGAGAACACCCGCAAATCTAGTGGCGATTGAAGCGGCTTTAAATGCGTTTCAGGAGTCCATTGGTCAAGGCTTGGATGCCGTGCCAGCAGATTTCCAGTTCCACGTGGAAGTGGCGCGCGCGACCAACAACCAGCACTTTGCCGACCTGATGACCTATCTGGGAACGATGATCATTCCACGTACCCGTGTTCGCCCGGTCGGCGATGTACCCGAGGTGCGGCTAAAGTATTTGCAGCGGGTGCTGAGCGAGCATGAAAGCATCTTCAACGCGATCCGCAATCAGGATGCCGAATCAGCGCGCGCCGCCATGCGCACGCATCTGACGAACAGCAAGGAACGGCTAAAGAACAGCCAGCCTACCCAGGCGAAATGAGCGAATTCCAGCTATCCAGGCATTTATAGAAAACGTTGAAATCACACGGCACAACCACTAACGCAGACTTTATCTTGACTAAACTTGTACGACATCTGTTATCTTATGCCGGAATTCAGCGTTTTCTGACAAACCACACATGAGAAGACTTTCGCCCTTGCGCTCAATCTCCAACTCTACCAAGCCGATGAAATCGACGCGTACTTTCAGTTTTGAGTGGGCCGCCCTAAGCGGGTCTCTACATGCCACGATACTCTTGATGGTCGTCGTCTGTTGTAGCGCGATGCAGGTCCGCGCCGCTGCGCCTTCGGTGGCCTATCAGCCGCTCCTTTCTAATATGCCGATGAATCAAATCGTGCAGCGCGAGCTCTATCCCCAACTCAGCTACTTCTTCGAGAAGTTGAGCCGGGAAAAAGAGTCTGTGACGATTGATGGATTTGTCGCCTTCCAAGGCAAGGATAAATTCCTGCCGGGGAAAATCGCAGTGGGGCTAGGCTATGTCTTGCTAAACACGCCAAAGACTGACCCGCAGTTCAGCCGCCTCCTCAAAGACTATCGTGACATCGCCGACTTAACCGCCAATATCGATAACGATACCTGGGGGATCTACTACTACCTGCTGACGCTGCACAAGCTCAAGACGGCAGGGTTGCTCGAACAGGCTATCAGCCCCGAGACACTCGCTATCCTCAAGCAAAAACTCGACTGGCGAAAGTTTGTCACGCAACCAGACTACAGCCTGATCAACTTGCCGACCAACTACTACGGTGTCGCGTTCAGCGTCGCGCGCCTGCGCATGCTGCTAGGCTGGGAGGACGAACTCGCCAGCCAGAAATTGCTGGCGAAGATGCTCAGGCACTACGAGACCTACTCAGGAAAATTCGGCTTTTCCGATGAAACAGACGGTGATGGCCGCTTCGATCGCTACAGCATCCTGCTGATCGCGGAAATTTGCCAGCGCTATGTCGAGACGGGGCTGACCGTCACACCAGAGCTGAAGGCGCTGCTGCGCAAAGCCGCCACAATCGCACTAAATATCGGCAACGTTACAGGCGATGGCTTCAGCTTTGGTCGCAGTATCGGCCCCTATGGCGACACGTCGATTCTGGAAATCCTCTCTGTCTCCGCCTATCTGGACGTACTAAGCGCCGAGGAAAAGGACTACGCCTACGCCTATTCGACCCGCATCGTTGCCAAATACATCGACTTCTGGTTTGACCCCACCACCCACTCGGTCGATATGTGGGGTAAGGGCCGCAGGACCGATGCCTACCGTGGCAAGCACCGGATTCTAGGCGAAAATTTTTCACTGCTGCATCAGCTGATCTCGACCAGCCAAATGTGGAACAAAGCCGGTTTCGGCAGCAAACCACCGAAAACTGATCTTCAAACCTGGCTGGATAAAACACAGCCACGTTTCAGCATGACCACCTTCGCGCAAGGTGAATACGATCGCGCATTGGCAATATTCCGCGACCAGCAGTTTGTCTTCAGTCTGCTGATGATCAATG
>JANNSA010000280.1:0-6014 GCA_031402115.1 Hyphomicrobiaceae bacterium
AGGTTTGTTTCGAGGCGGCGATCTATCGGCACCGGTAAGCGACGCCACGTCCGCGCCGTGGGGCGGCGGCGATCAGGCCGACTGGATGGCGTCTGATTCAGGTTCATCTTTCGGCACCGGCTCTGCGCCGATCACTGACCTATCAAGCTTCGACCAGGCCGACTGGATGGGCGCGGATTCTGGAGTGGACCTTGCCGGTGACGCAGCGACCGGCAGCATTCCGTATGTCGGCATTGGCGCAAAACTGCTGCAAGGCAATGTCGGGGGTGCCGTTGGAACTGGTGTGGGCGCGGTAATCGGCAACATCATTTTCCCCGGTGTTGGCGGCGTCATTGGCGGAATCATCGGCGGCCAGGTTGGCGGCGGCTCTGTGATCTGCACCGAGCTGGTCATCAATGGCGATGCGTCGATCAGCCTGTTGCACCGGGAACTCGAGTACGCCAAAGTGGTCGGGCCGGCCGTGATGCGCGGCTACCACTTCTGGGCAATCCCGTATGTACGCTTGATGCGCCGCAGCAAACTGGTGTACGCCATCACCAAACCGTTTGCCCTGGGCTGGATGCACGAAGCCGCGGCGCGCGCCACCGGCGGCAGGGGCGACTGGCTCGGCAAGGTCGTTCTCGGCATCGGCATCCCGCTGTGCCGGACGATCGGCAAGTTTGTCGAGCAGCGCGATACCAATACTCTCTACTTTGCAAAGGGCTGAACCATGTTCCCTCCCCAGAATCAGCAGCAAGCGATGCAGATGCCGGCGCCCGTTGGCGGTCCCGTACCGCCCGCCCCGATGGGCGGCGCCAGCGGTTTCCAGCCACAAGGCCCGACGCAGATCCCGCAGCAGCCAGCCGTGCCGCAGGGCGCACAGCCCATGAGCCCGCAGCAGCAGCAGATCATGCAGGCCATGCAGCAGGCGCTCGCCCCGGAGGAATTGCAGATCGTCAAGCAGTCCCTCACGCCCGAAATGATGGCCATTGTCATCAAGCTGTTCGGGCCACAGGTGAGCATGCTGCTCGACCCGCTGGTGATGCTGGCCAACTCCAGTAGCATGATGGATGCTGGCGATGGCATCGGCGGCGTCGACATCGAGCAGATGGGCGGTGCGCCGGGCGTGCCACAGCACGGCCTCGACGATGACAGTGCGCCGCCCGAATACGCGCCGCAGGGCAGCGTCTCGTCGCCGTTCCGCGGCGTCAAGGCCACCTACTAAGGTCGATCATGGCGTCCTGGCTGGAATCCATATTCGACTCGGTATTGCAAAACGCCGCGCCCATCGTTGGGGGCGTCATCAGCAACCAGATCGTCACCGGCGCCAATCGGGATGCGGTAGGGCTCGCCCGGGAGGGTTCACAAGCCGGCATTCGCTCGGTCAATGCTGGCGCGGCAGGGTCACAGCAGGCGCTCAACACGATCACGGCCAATGCCGCCCCGGGCGCCGCGGCGCTGCGTCAGGTGGTGGCCACCAACCCGGGCACGATGAACCCCTGGCAGGAGCAGGCGCTCAAGGATGCCGCCGCAGCCGCCTCGGTTGCTGGCTCGCGCACCGGCTCGGCCCGCCAAACCGCGATCATCAACGACGGACAAAATCGCTTGCGGGCGCAATTCCAGAAAGACAATACCGCGCGCGGCGATGCGGCTGCCGGCACGATGGCTGGCCAAGGGCACCAGGCGGCAATGCAGGCCGCTGGCATCCCGATGCAGGCCGGGCAGGCAGAGGCCGGGCTGGAAATGGGCGCGGCGAACAATGCCGCCAACGCAACCGTGGCCAACGCCGGAACGCAGGCATCGACTCTGGCGGCGATCGCCGGGTATGCCAATCGGAACCAGGCCGATGAACAGGCCCGGCAGCGCTACCGCACCGTCACGGCGGGGATGGCATGAGCGGCATCCGGTTCATCGAATCCAACCCGTTCGTGCGCGAGTACGCGAACACGGTAACGACCTTCGGCCAAGAGGACCGCGCCGCGCAGCGCGCCGTTCAGGAGCGCGAGACGTGGATGCGCGCCGAGAACGACCGGCAGGAGATTGCCAAGGCGCTCGATCGCGCGCAGGCGACGATGCAGCCGCCGGCCGCGGCTGGTCCGTCCGGACCGCAACCGCCGGTTCCAGCCCAGATGCCGGAGCCGAACCCGGGGGTGTCAGGGGCGCCGGTCGCAACACCGGCGGCAATGCCGTCGCCGGCCGGTATCCGCGGTGTGTCGGCAACCCCGCCGGTCACGATGCCAAACCCTGCTGGCATGCTGTCATCCACGCCGGTTGCGCAGCCCCCCGCACCGGCTGTAACCGTTGGTGGGGGCGCTTCTCCGCAGTCTGCCAGCTTGCGCATGGTGTCAGCGATGGGCAACCATCCGGCCATGAACCAGACCCGCATGGCTGGATTGACGGGCGCCGCACAGTCACAAGACCAGCGCCAAGCCGAGGAGGCCCGGCACCAGCGCGGCCGAGCCGATAAATTGGCCGATCAGGTGCACGCGCTTGCGACGTCGAACGACCCGACAAAGCTGGCCTACGCGCGGCAACTTGCCACCCAGGCCGGCATGAAGATTCCAGAGCGGTATTGGACGGATGCGAAACTGCGCGCAGATATTGATTTGCGCCTCAAAGCGATGAAGGATCAAGGCGTGCATGCGTGGGACATCGCCAAGTACCTGAAATCGCAACCCGGCATGGATCAGACGCCCGGCGGGCAGGTTGCGCTTCAAGCGGCCGATCTGAAATCGCCAGTCAAACCGTTGCAAGGTGGCGGCCACTACGAGACGCGCCCGGGTCCGGACGGCAAGCCAACGCAGGTATGGGTAGGCGGCAGTTACTTCGGCATCGACGATCGCGGCAATGCCCGGCAGATCACCGACGAGGACGGTAAAGCCGTTGTATCGCGCATGGAGGCGGCCGGGCGGCCGGCCGGCATGGGCGGGGGCGCAGGTGGCGAGTCGAAGCAGATTCAGTTTGCGAAATGGCGCACCGAAACACTGCGGGCGGCCGGCATGGCAGAGGCGGACATTGCGCGCATCGTGGCGGGCGGCACCGGCGTCAACAGGCCAATGTCTCAGAACGAGGTAATGCGGGCGGCCAACTCGCTGATGAAAACCAAGGTGGACGCGATGGGGCGGCCGACCATGACGCTCCAGCAGGCGATCGGCGAAGTGCGCGCCGCCACTTCCGGGCAGGAGCCGGCTGCCGCTCAACCCGGTGCGCCGTCAGTAACGCCGCAGCCAGGCGCGCGCCCGACGGCCAGCCCCAATGGGGGCGCCGGCACGCGACCGACCAGCGATCGCATGGCAATCTGGCAGGATGAGCTTGCCCGCGAGCGCGCCTTGAAGGTGGATCCGGACGACACGGCGAACGTGCAGCGCCGGCAATCGAACATTGATTCGCTGTCGCGCGAAATTCAAGCCGCTGGCGGCACCGTACCCGCTGAAACCGTTGGTGGTGGCGCTTCTCCGGCCGCCGCTCAAGCTCCAGCACAAGCCACTGCACAGCCGCCGGCCAACACCGGGCGCGTCACGCCGAAGCTGGTGGATTGGGCAAAATCGTCTAAATCGAAGGGCGTCAACGCGCGCGCCGTGCTCGCTGAATTGAAGCGGCAGGGTTACAGCAAAGAGGAAGCGCTTGATGCGGCACGCCAAGGTGGTTACTGATGGCGCTCGACTCCCTGGAGTCCCTTGCCGGTGAGGTCTACGGCGGCGCTGACACCGCGCCGGGCGGGAGCGAGCTTGACGCCGCGGCGAATGAGGTATTCGGGGCTGCGCCGCCGCAGGAGAAGGCAGCTTTTGGAGTCGCGCCGCGCGGCATAAAGCGTGCCCCAGAGATTGCGCCGCCTGATCGCCTGACCGGCGCTGTGGAGGCTGCCGCCGGTGGTGTGACTAACATCGGGCGCGCCGCCGTGGACCTTGGCCGCAAGATGGGCGTCGTGAGCGACCCGGCGGAAGATGCCTACGTTGCCCAAAATGCGCGCACGCCGGCCGAAGTGGATTCGGTGCGTGCTGAGTACCAGGCGCAGAAGAAGTCTGGCGGCGTCACGTTCCAGGGGCAGGCGCCGCGTCGTAGTGCGCGCGCCGTGCAGGGCGAAATCAATCGTCCGGCAGGACCGAGTATTACCGAGTTGGACGATCAAAAGTACCGCGCTGGCGTGGACGCCTTCATGCGCGACGCCACGCCGGAACAGCGCGCCACTGCCGCTGCCGCGCCGATACCGCAGCGCGTCGGGGCGCCAGCACGCGCCGCCGCCACCCAGATTGCGGCAGAGAATGCAGGCGACCAGCGCTATGCGCAGACCGCAGAGGGCCGGGTAGCGCGCCGCGTGACGCAGGGCATGACATCCGAGGATGCGCAAGGCTCGATCGACATGGAGCGCGCGCTTGGCGTGGGCGATCGCGGACCGCTGGCGCAAGTCAAAAAGTCCGAACTCGACATTGAACGGCTGCGGCAGATGGAAAAGGCCAGCTTCGGCACGCGCGTTGGAGCCCAATTTGGCGATGCACTGAGCACGATGGATGCCGGCCGCGCCTTGATGATGGGTGAGTTGACCGGCGACGGTGAAGTGGCGTCCGGCGCGCTGACGCGCATTCGCCAATTGCAAACACGCGGGCAGGAGTATGGCGACCCCGGCGCGGCGCAAAAGTTTCTGGAGCAGGCCGGCGTCTCGGTGATGCAAAACCTGCCGGCGCTCGGGCTTGGCATCGTGAGTGGCGGCCTGTCGCTCGGCATGATGGGCGCGCAGAGTATGCTCACGTCGTTTGCGGAAGTGTCGGCGCGCGACCCGGCCACGCCGTTGGTGAACCGTATCACCTATGCCGTATTCCAGGGGCTTGCGGAAATCATCGGCGAGCGCGTCGGCATGCCATCATTCCTCAAGGCAATGCGCTCGACGGTCAATCTGAACACCACATCGGCGAATCTCGCGCGCCAGTACGCGCGCCACATCCTCTACGAGATTCCCGGCGAGGAGCTGACCTACGTGATGCAGCACCTTGCCGACATGGGAATGCCGGCCGGCACGAATCAGGAGGCCGACCTTGCGAAATTTCTGCACGGTGCGGCCGAAACCCTTGGTCAAACGGTAATCCAGTCCGGCGTGCTGTTCGGCGTCGGCATGGGCGTCAACAAGGGATTGCAGGCGCTCAACAACCGCGGCGGCGTGGCCGGGCAGGTTGCCGGCGCCATTCAATCCGGCGTCGACTCGGCGATCATCAATCAGGACGCGGTGGACGCCAGCGCTCGAGCCGCGCTGGACCCGAACAATGCCCAGATGGTGCGCGTTGGGCCACCACCGGCGCCGCCGCTACCGCCGGCTGCAATTCAGGGCGTCGACTTGCGCGCCGCGATGGAAGATCCGCGCTCGATCGCCGAACAGGAGGCCGCCAGGGTGCAGGCCGAGCAGCAAGCCGCCGCGCAGGTGCAGCAGCAGGCTCAACAAGCCGCGCAGCAGGCCCAGATGCAGGCGCAGGCCGACGAGCAGGCGGTGATCGACCAGTATGGCCTCCAGCCGGCCGGTAGCCGCGTGACAGCCGAAATCCCGGGCATTCCGCCGTTTCAGGCCACGGTGCTGAATATTGAGGCCGACCCGGAGCGGGGCGGCTACTCCGTGCGTTTGCGCACAGACGATGGTGAGCTGTACGTGCTCACCGGAGACGACGGCAGCCTGTTGCGCCCGCAGGCCCAAAGTGACGGCACCCGGACCAACCCATTGAAGGCGGACGACGCTCGAGACGTGGACGCCGCGGCGCAGCAGAATACCGCGCCGGACCCGACGCCCGGGCAGAAGGAGGCCGGCAACTACGGCATGACGCACCTTGCGTGGAACGGGCTCGACATCAGCATCGAGACAGCCAAGGGTGGCACGCGCACGGCGGCGGATGGCTCATGGTCCGTGCCCGACTACCCGGCGCACTATGGGCGCTTCAAGGGCACGATCGGCATGGACGGCGATCACCTGGACACCTATGTAGGACCAGACCTACAGGCGCCCAATGTGTTCATCGTCGACCAGATCGACCCGGCGACGGGCAAGGCGGACGAGC
>JANNSA010000281.1:0-8205 GCA_031402115.1 Hyphomicrobiaceae bacterium
CCGGCGACTGGAACGACGGCATGAGCCGGGTAGGTGAGCACGGCAAGGGCGAAAGCGTATGGCTGGGTTGGTTGCTGTACGCCGCTCTACAAGCCTTCGCGCCGTTGGCGGTGGCCCGAGGAGAGACGGCGCGCGCCGAGACCTGGCGAGCGCATGCCGCCGCGCTCAAGGCCGCCCTCGAGCGTGAAGCGTGGGATGGCGAGTGGTATCGGCGGGGCTGGTACGATGACGGGACGCCCCTTGGCTCGCGTGAGAGCGATGAATGCCGGATCGATCAGATCGCGCAATCTTGGGCAGTTTTGTCGGGCGCTGGCGATCCGGACCGGGCGGCAACCGCGATGGCGGCCGTCGAGCGCGAGCTCATCCGGCCGCGGGACGGTGTCGCGGTGCTGTTCACGCCGCCCTTCGACAAGACGAGCAAGGAGCCCGGCTACATCAAAGGCTATCCGCCGGGTATCCGAGAGAATGGCGGTCAATACACGCATGCTGCCCTGTGGTCCGTGATGGCATTGGCGGCGCTGGGCAATGGGGATAAGGCGGCGGCGCTGTTCTCACTGCTGAACCCCATCAACCATGCCCGCACACGCGCTAACCTCTTGCGCTATAAGGTCAAGCCCTACGTCATCGCCGCCGACGTCTACTCGGCTCCCGCCCATATCGGACGTGGCGGCTGGACCTGGTACACCGGCTCAGCCGCCTGGATGCAGCGGGCCGGCGTCGAGAGCATTCTCGGTATCAGGATCAAAGCGGACGTCCTGCACCTCGCGCCATGCATTCCGAAAGCTTGGCCCGGCTTCGAAGTCTCGATCCGCTACCGCTCGGCTCGTTACGTCATCGCCGTCGAGAATCCCACCGGAGTAAGCAGCGGCGTCGCGGAAGCCGAGGTCGACGGGCAACTCATCCTCGCTCGTCCGATTTCCATTCCTCTTCTCGATGACGGCGCGACGCACCACGCCAAGGTCCGGCTCGGTTGAACCGTCGATCGGAGCGCGGTAGGGTGAGCGCATACGGAAAAGGCCCCGTCGCGCTGACGAGGCCTCCTTCTGTTCAGTGTCCGCGGCGGTAAGTTGTCCGCGTCAGGCCCGCTCAACCATTGCGGCAATCATAGTAGCGCGACCGCCAGTAATAGCTCCCGGTCCTCTGCCAGTTGCGATAGGACCTCTCGCAATCGTTGCGGTAGCTGCTGCCGATGATGATATCGAACCAGGGGTTATAGACGTCGTGGAGCTGAATTCGATTGCGGATGTGCCTCGAATGATCTCGCCGATGGCTGCGACGATGCACTCTGTTCGCGCGCCGGTGTTTGTTGAGTTTCCGGCCCGAGTTGACCCGATGCTCGACGTCGACGAGCAATCGGTCCTGGCTGAAGCCAGTGGCGAAGGGTATGGCGGGAGCTGCTGGTGCGGCAGTGACCGAAACCAGCACGGCCATGGCACCGGCCGCCCCGGCGATCAGCGTCTTGGTGGGTAACTTGATCATCTCATCCTCATTTGGTTGTGGGTGGCGCGGTGGGCCACAATGGGGCCGACCGATCCATCCGATGCCAGACATCCCTGGTATCCAGAAGACAGCGTCGGCCCTTCAGCCCGCGACACTGTCGTGGGGCCGTTGCCGGACCGCAGCCTCTACAGCGGGTGTTGGCTATCGTTCGACTGTGTAGGCAATGCGGATTATGGCGGTAGCCTCGGAATCTACCCAGCCCGACACTCTCGGAGGCTTAACCTCGGCAGACGATCAACTATGCAAGCGGAAATACCATCCGCGCAAACTGGGCCACCTCGGTTGACTGAAATCAAGTGCCTCGCGCTCCGGCACTGATAGTCATTTTATGACGCTCTTATCGGCTTGCGTCGATATTCACTCAAAGTTGGAGGATTCCATGAACTGGGATCGAGTTGAAGGCAACTGGAAGCAGGTTGCCGGTCAGGTTAAGGAACAATGGGGGAAGTTGACTGACGACGACCTTGCCGCGATTAGCGGAAAGCGCGAGCAGTTAGAGGGCAAGATTCAAGCGCGTTACGGCCGTGCGAAGGATGATGTGAAGAAGGAAATTGACGACTGGCTTGATCGCTTCTAAGCTAGATGGCGCGAGTACCAGGGAGGTGGATGGTTCTTGATCATGCTGAGACTCCCTTGAGTTTTTCCGACCTTTGGCGAAGTTTTGGTCGATGCACATGAGGTTATACCTATGTCACTGGGAACCATACTCCTCATCATTATCATCCTGATATTGCTGGGTGTTATTCCGACTTGGCCGCACAGCCGTGCCTGGGGATATGGCCCTTCTGGGATACTAGGCTTGGTCTTGATCGTCGTGATCATTCTCGTCTTGCTGGGCAGATTATAAGCCAGTGAGCCGCGGAGCAACGACTCTCGAGGCGCGCGTGATCCCGCGGTTGCTGAGTGCATCTAGTTTTACGGGAAACTCGTTTGGGACAGTGTCAGCTCCTATCGTGACCGCGATGTCCATCGAACTGACGGCCTGACGTGGCAAAGGAGCCAAATTATGAAGGGGTTTATACAAAGCATCGAAGATCTAACGATCGAGAATGTGGAATTCAGGCGTGTACTCTATACCGCGATGCATTGTCAGTTGGTCGTCATGTCGCTAAAACCGGAAGAAGAGATTGGCTTGGAAGTTCACAAGCTCGATCAGTTTTTCCGTGTCGAGGAGGGATCAGGCGAAGCGGTTTTGGACGGCGTTCGAACTCCCATAAGTGCGGGATTCGGCATCATCGTTCCCTCCGGCGCCAAGCATAACATTATCAATACCGGCTCTGTTCCTCTGAAGCTCTACACACTTTATGCACCTCCCAACCACCGTGATGGCGTCATCCACCACACCCGCGAAGAAGCCGAGAATGACCACGAGCAGTTTGACGGCAGAACGACAGAATGAGGGTGGGCGACGTCGGGCACAACTGAGTCATTAGTGACTAATATGATGGGAGATTGTGACATGAAACCAGCAACCACTTTCGTTATTGGAGCGCTCCTAGTGGTCGTCGTTGTTCTAGGATACCTGTACTATCAGCGAACGCAGAACGATATCACAATTCAACTACCGAAGATCGAGGTTCAACCATAGTAGTTAGGTATTATGTAGAGGTTGTCATCAGTGCGCTTTCATCGCCTCTATCGATGAGGTTCTCTTTCGAAGGCCGCAGTTGAGGCAAAACCGTGATGGAGGAGTTGGAACTTGGCAGGACTGAAGTTTCGCGCACCCTAGCGTTGCCTGATGCGATCCAGGAAGTAATCAAGATAGACGCGGAAAATCATCGCGCACCTCCGACGTCATCCTTGTGCCTATGAAGGAATTGCGCAATCCGACGCTTGAGTGGCGCGGATTCGTGAGTTGTGCCGCCGCCGAAGGAATTCTCGAATAGCTCGTGCTGAATGTGTGTCGGCAGGCCATTCCATTGCGAAAGCACGGCCGCGCCGAGGCACTGGAGGATGTGCCTCTCTTGCTCGCTCAGAGGCGTCTGATACTCGGGCCGCTTGCTTGTCGACGCCCCAAATGCGCCTCCCTCGGCCTCCCACCTTTGCAGGGCGGCAGCTTGCGAAGTGTTGAAACAACCGCTTCCGTGGGATCGCATAGGCATGCCCTCCATATGGTGATCAAAGGCTCGCATTCCAGAGCTACATCACACGTCGTCTTGTGAATTCCTGATCCATGATTGGCGTGTCTCTATTGTCGGCTTTGTGGGGCACCGATTTGTCACGGCGGTGCGGTGGAACTTCCATCGTTCGACGGTAGCGGGATTGCGGCGTTTGGCGGCGGGCTCTGAATCTCCTCAGATGGCGCTTAGGGTCGACTGCGACCGTAGCTGCCGTTCGGCCACGGTTTGCCTCACTATCCCTGATTGACCCGCGCTACTTCCGGCTTGACGGCGATCAGGCTTTCGATCGCCTTCACCTTGCGACCGACGAACAACACATTGGGGATGTCGATGGTCGTCTTGTTGGCACCGCTGGTGGTCAGCCTTAAGTCGCCGGCGCCGAGCCCCAGAATAACGTCGTGGAACAGGTCCTGACCCTGTTTCTCGAAAACAAGGCCGTTGGTGTCGTAGCTGCGCGCCTGGCCGCCGATCAGCCGCTCCTCGACCATCTGCCCAGGCCGGACTCGCCAGACGATCAAGCGGTCGAAGACGAAGAAGGCGGCGAGCCAGATCAGCAGCAGCGTCGTTGAGAACAGCATGTAGAAGCCCATGTTGGCGCGCGCCGATAGCTGCGGGATCGTGCGAAGGATGTTATCCCACCAGCCGAACCAGGCAAACAGCACGACGAAGAACGCCACCGAGATCACGGTAACGACCGAGTAGATGCCGCGCAGCTTTGTGGTGGTGAAGATGACCAGCAGCACCAGCACCGAGATGAAGAAAATCCCGGGGTTGTTGCTTGGATGAACCCGATCGATGATTTCCGGCGCGAATGCCACGTCGACGCCCTGGAACAAGCTCGAAAGCGCGCAGATGTAGCCGGCCACCCACGCCGGCCACCAGTAAACGATGTTGGAATGGCTGATGATCTTGACGTCGCGAGGGGCAAGTACACCCGGCTGAACGATACCACCGGTAGAGCCAACGTCATCGTTTGTTTGTTGCTGGACCATGCTCACGTCTCCTAGGGGACGTCGACCTCGGGCACCAATTGGGGGCCATCGACCGATCGTCAGGTTGTCAGGAATTCGGCAATGCCGTTGAGCGGCTCGACGCGCTCGCAGATAATCTTGAAACTTGCCAGCAGCGGGACAGCCAACAGCACCCCGACGAGGCCCCACAGCCAACCCCACAACAGGATGGCGATGAAGATCGCAACGGGATTGAGCAGCAGGCGGCGTCCGACAACAAACGGCTGGATGCCCTGGGCGGCAACACTGACCAGAACAAACAAGATCGCCGGTGCGGCCAATGCCAGCGTGAGGCTGTCAAAGGTTTGAACACCCACCAGCGTCAGCACGGCGACACTGGTGAGTGCGCCAACGTAAGGAACGAAATTGAGTACGGTGACTAGCACGCCCCACAGCAACGGGTTGGGTATTCCGAGGACAGCGGTCACCACTGCCATGGCTACGCCCAGACAGACATTGATCGCTGTGAAACTGAGCAGGTAGAAGGGGATGCCCGTCTCTATCTGCCGGGTGATTTCGACCGCGCGCTTCTTGTCGCGAAATGACGGAATGACAGTCACGAGCTTGCGCAGGAAGACGTCACCGGAGGCCAGCAACAGGAAGCCGAGGATGATCACAGAGATGATCGAGACGGCGACCTGCGGTGTTCCCGAAAGGACCAGATCGGTCAGCGCCGGCTGCACCACGCGAACTTCTTGCGGACCGGCATTGTCCCCGGTCCGTGTGGCTTCCTGCAATTGGTCCGTCGCCTTCTTGATTTCCGCCAGTGGCTTTCTGAACACGAACAGCTTCTGCTCGATCTTGCGCAGGCTTTCAGGGGCCTTTTCCATCCAGGTCTGTGCCGGCCCCAACAGCGAGATTGTGCCGGTCCCGGCAATACCGATCGCTGCGACGACAACGATCGCAGCAGCGAGCGGGCGCGGCACACGAAGCTTTTCGATCAACTGCACGGCCGGTGACAGCAGCATGCTGAACATGACGGCGGTGGCGATCGGCGCGAGCAGTGAGGCCGCAAAATAGAGGGTGAAGAAGACAACGATGACCGCGATCACGGTCAGCGCGATCGAGCGGCGGATCGACGAACGCGGCTGTTGAGCTGTGGCTTGCCATTCAATCCCCGATAGCGTTTGAAAACACCAAAGAGCCGACGGTCCCTGGCGCTCCGTTTGATCAGGTTCCCGTCTTCTGCGCCGGCATGGGGCCGCAAGGTTCGAGGCCGCACACCTTAACTTGCCTGTCGGAGAACCGAAAGGTTCGGAGCGCCGCTATGGCCCTTTGCGTGTGGCCGGTGACCCGGGGATAGAGCCGTGCGCCCACACCCCGGGCCGGCATGCTCAGATGGTGACTTCCGGCAGAACCTTGGCCTGCGCGGCTGTCAGTCCGAGCACCACCCGATCACCTTCCAGCTTGAACTGCGAGGTCTTCACGGCAATGCGGGTTTCGCCCATGCCGAGGAAACCGCCGATGTCGGCGTGAAGGCCGATCACCATGTTGTCTGCGTTACGCTGGAAGGACACGACCTCGCCGAGGTTCTTGCCGTCGGAGCTGTACACCGATTTGTCGATCCAGTCTTTGCCTTGAGCCTCGGTGAGCACGATGCTGTCGACGACAGTCGTCGGCATATCGATGGTGGCAGCTGGATTGGTGATCTCGGTGACATCCTTGCTGACCGGTGCCGGGACGGCGCTGCCAGCGGGCTTGGCTGAATCGGCCGGGGCAGAGGCCGGCTCGGTTGCTGCGGCTGATAGGGCGAAAGCACTGATGAAGGCCGTCGCCAGACTGAGTTTACGGATCATGATGATACTCCTCGTGTGAAGCCCGAGGCCTTCCATTGCGCCGAACGATGGTCATCGGACATGGTCCTTTCGGGCGTTTGTATTCGCCAGTCCCTCGACGAGGGACCGGCGCGTCGTCGGCGCAGGTGGTAGAGGGATGGGGGATCACCCGCGGATCGACGACAATCAGGCTTTCGAGTTTGCCGGCTGGGCATCCGGATTTGCTGGGGCCTGCTTTGCTGGCTTCGACGGATCAGGCCTGACTGGCGGATCACCCGGCTTGCCTGCGCCATCGAGTGGCTTCTTCGCCGGATGCTCCTTGGCATCAACCGGCTTGGCACCTGATTTGGTCGGTGCAACGGTCTTGCTCGGCTCGTTCTTGTGCTGCTCGTTCATGGTGTCCTCGTTTTTATGATCAATATGGTTGAGATGTTCGGACCAAAGGCCCGGCCGCCACGTGAATGATGGAGCGGTCGAATTGGCGATGGTCGAACCTGTCGAACCCACACCGTCCTGAAGGCTGGGAATGACATCTAGGCTCCGGCGTGGCGGAGCGTCAGAGTCGGAATGTACTCAGACGCACAACTCATCTGAGGTTGCCGGGTAGGCATGGCGGAGAACCTGCCCGTCCCGTGCCCGCGAAAGATGACTTTGCACCCGCCATGAAACGACAGCGGCGCGGTGTGGGTAGATTCCGATCCTACCGGGATCACCTACTCCCTGCCTATGTTCTCTTCATCAGCCTGGGTGATCGGAGCGCCCTGCGAGAAGTGCCCAAGTAGGGAGAGAGAAATGTACAGCGCTCATGCGACCTCACAACATCTACCCCACGTCACGGCCTTATTCAGCGATGGTATTCATTCCTTCCAACTCATGGAGGGCGCCACCATCAGCGATCTCGCCGAACGCCTCGGCACGCTTTGCGCTTGGCACGCCAGTCAGCCACTCGCCGTGCATGTGAAATTGGGCACGGACCATTCCGACCGATGACGGTTGCGCCAACCCCCGGCCCTGCGCGGCGGGCCATTTCAACAAAGGATGAGATCAAATGGACAAGTCACGGATCAAAGGCGCTGCCCAGAAACTGAAGGGCAGCCTCCAGAAGACCGTCGGTAGACTCACCGGCAACAAGGCGATGGAGAACGACGGCAAGATCGACAAGGCAAAGGGAGCGATCAACACCGAGGTCGGCAAGGCCAAGGACGCGCTGCGCGGCGCCAACAGCGCACGCGGTAAATGAGCCAGACTGCCGGTTAGAACCCCATCAACATCACCATCATGCGTGGCGACGCGTGCCCCGGCAACGGGATGATTTTCGCCGAGCCAAGGCGCCCAAGGGCACCGAACAAAAAGGACAGCAAAATGAACTGGGATCAAGTCGAAGGCGACTGGAAGTCGTTCAAAGGCAAGGTTCAGCAACAGTGGGGCAAGCTTACCAACGACGATCTCGATGTCGTCGCCGGCAAGCGCACCGAGTTGCTGGGTATCCTGCAAAAGCGCTACGGCCACGACAAAGAGCAGAGCGAAAAGGCCATCACCGAGTGGCTCAACAAGAGTTGAATGAGGACATGAACATGACACGCATTTTCACTGCGACAGCGATCGCCAGTCTGCTGGTGCTCGCATCACCCGCCGTTGCCATGACCGACGCGGAATGCGCCGCGAGCTGGACCAAAACGGACGTCAACAAGACCGGCAGCGTCGATGAAAAGACCGCCGGACAGTATTTTGCCATGCTGCGGGTCGCCGGCGAGCCGGTCACCGAGGGCAAGCTGACGCAAGCGATGTTCCTCGAACACT
>JANNSA010000282.1:0-1843 GCA_031402115.1 Hyphomicrobiaceae bacterium
ATCAATCAATCAATCAATTACACGGTCTGTCGGTATCCGTCTGTACGCGCGTGTGTTCACTGTTGTGGTGGTCGCAGCTGCACGTCGCCGACACGTTCGCCGTGAGGGGCAGGGATGATGCTGATTGTTTGGCTGAACAGGTTTGAGCAGGAGTGATTGCCGTTGGATTTCGCCCGGAGGGCGTCAGAACTTAGCCCAGGGCGTCAGCCCTCATCGTACCACACAAGTCTGGCGGGGCGTGAGTCCGGCGGAAAGTGCCGGAGGGTGGGGGCTGGACTTTTGGCGCCTTCTTGCGAAGGATTGTCGGTCGTGGCGAAGGGATCTTGCCAGTGTCGGCAGGAGTTCCTTACGTCATGGAAGGTTTGCAATGGAGTGTTCTTTGGCGGACGAGGTCGCAGGGGTCGCGTTGGGGGACCAGCGATTGACGAAGCGGTTGGGGATCATCACCGAGCGGTTGGGAGCGCAACCGCACGCGAGCATTCCGGGGGCGATGCACGGCCGGGCGGAGATGGAGGCGGCGTATCGTTTTTTCGCCAACGAGCAGGTGGAGCCGCAGGCGTTGCTCAGCGTGCATGCGGAGCGGACGCGCGTGCGGATCGCCGAGCACTCGGTGTGCCTGTTGGTGCAGGACACGACCGAAGTCGACTTGACGCGCCCCACGGAGCAGGTGCAGGGGGCCGGTCCGATGAGCAGCCCGTCGCAGTTCGGCGCGTTCGTGCATCCGTTGTGGGCGGTCACTCCGGACGGGATTCCGTTGGGCATCGCCTGGCACACGAGTTGGGTTCGCGACACGATTCGGACCGGGATGACGGCTGCCCAAAAGCGGCAACAGTTGAAGGCGATCCCCATTGAAGACAAGGAAAGTCTGCGCTGGATCAGCGGACTGCGCGCCGCCGTGCAGGTGGCCGAGGCGTGTCCCGACACCTGCTGCGTGGCGGTGGCCGACAGCGAGGCGGACACAAAAAAGTTTACAAGGCCGAGTTGTTCGCGGAGCCGCGGCAGACGAGTCACGGCCGCCCGCTGGAACTGCTGATTCGCGGGTGCCAGGATCGCGCCGAAACTGAACGACCTGATCCGCCTGATCGCGTCGCTGGGCGGCTACGTCGTCCGCCCCAAGACCGAGCCCGGCACTCAAACCCTGTGGATCGGCCTGCAACGCATGCACGATTTCGCCAACTGCTACGACGCCTTTGGCCCGAATTCCAAAAACAATTCGCAGACTTGTGTGGTACGATGAGGGCTGACGCCCCCCGCTCGGAAAGTACCACGCTTCTGCGAAGCGTCGCTAAGGAATGTGTCATGCCGCATGTCACTCGCCGTGGTTTTCTGCAGACATCGGCCGCTGCCACGCTGGCCGCCGCCGCGACGGGCGGCGCGCAGGCGGCGGCGAGCGAACGGATTCGCGTCGGCTGCATCGGGGCCGGCGGGCGGGCGCTGGGCCTGATCACGACGCTGGCACAAAATCCGGAGTGCGAAATCGTCGGCATCGCGGATCTTGACAGCCGGCGGTTCGGCAAGGCGTTGGAGGTCATCGCACAGGCCGGGAAAAAAGCGCCGACGACCACGGGCGACTTCCGCAAGCTGATCGACGACCCATCGATTGACGCCCTGGTCGTCGGCACGCCCGATCATTGGCATGCGATTCCGACGATTCTCGGCTGCCTCGCCGGCAAGGATGTCTACGTCGAAAAGCCCGACAGCCACAATATCATCGAAGGGATGCGGATGGTGGCGGCGATGAAAAAGCACGGCCGCATCGTGCAGATGGGTTCGCAGCATCGGTCCACGACGCGGCTGCAATCGGCGGTAGAATTCGTCAAGACTGGCGCGCTGGGGCGGTGCC
>JANNSA010000283.1:0-7828 GCA_031402115.1 Hyphomicrobiaceae bacterium
CCGAGCTTCGCCGGCATCTACACCGACTGCGTGATCGAACATCCTCCCCTCCACGCGATCTGCCCGGATCATTACCGCTCGATGACCGATCTGCTGGAACGGCTCGCTGGGAACTCTCAAATAGCTATCGAGTTGCCGAGAGTTGCATGCGTGGCACAGTTGTTGCGGTTGCACCGGCTCGCAGCTCGACGCCCTTGGACGTCACACGCGCTCGAACGTCGACGAAATCTCGCCGAGCCTGATCCCGAATTTGCGCATGGTGACCCGGTTGACGACGCGATCGCGGTTGATCCGGTGCATCCGGTCGCGCATGGTCACCAGGATAATCCGGCCATTGACACGCAGACGGTAAACATAGCGCATCAGCGTCGAGCTACCCGTGATGGTCCCCGTCGCAGCGACGACAATATCCTCGCCATGCATCACGAATTGCTCGGTGCCAGCGCGCGTCAGTTGCCACGATCGCGTCTCGACGGTGCCTTCATCAAAGGTCAGCTGTTCGTTGACGGCTAGGCCATCAGCGATTGGCGAACCTGTCAGAACGAGGCTGAACCGGCGCTTGATCCGGCCAAACCGATCCTCGAAAATGCCATGGGCAATCACTGTTCCAGCAAAGAACGTCAGCGGGTCGAAGGCGTCATGGTCGACGCCATGCGCGAGCCCGGCTGCTTGGGGCGCTGCTTTTGCCATGCTACCGGCCGTTCCATTCTGCATGGTCATTCCCACGACAACGCCATCCGATCCGAGTATTCATGAACTTACGTTGGCTAGGCCGGTTCAGATGCTCTCAGCGGGCCGTTGCAGCTCAAAAAAGCCAACGTCGATAGCGCGGCGCTCGAAGCCGACCATGCAGTAGATCAGGTAGTATTCCCACAAACGGCCGAAGCGGTCGTCGAAGCCCGACGCAACAATCGTCGGCCATGAGCGGCGGAAGTTATCCAGCCAGAATTCCAGTGTCCGCACATAACTTGCCGTAAACTCGCGCGACGCAGCCAGCGCCAGCCCGGCATGAGCGGCATGATCACGGATCCGCTCCGGCGTCGGCAGTACGCCGCCCGGAAAGACGTAGCGCTGGATGAAATCGGGTGTGCTGCGATAGGTCTCGAAGTGCCGCTCGGGAATAGTGATGGCTTGCAGAACCGCCTTGCTGCCGGGCTTCAGCAGCGACGCTATGCAATCAAAATAGGTGGGCCAATGCTCCTCGCCGACAGCCTCGATCATCTCGATCGAGACAATTGCGTCAAAGCTGCCGCGCACGTCACGATAGTCCTCGAACCGCAGATCGACCGCTTCGCCGAAGCCAGCCTTGCGCACGCGCTCAATCGCGAACGCCAGCTGTTCCTTCGACACGGTGACACCGGTCACGCGCAATCCGCGCCGCGCGGCGGCTTCGGCGAAACCGCCCCAACCACAGCCGATTTCCAGCACATGCGCGCCGGCTGGCAGCGCCAGCGAGTCGAGCACGGCGGCGTATTTGGCGTGCTGTGCCGCTTCGAGCGTCTGATCGGCGTGAGTGAACAGACCGCTGGAATAGCTCATGGTCGGATCCAGCCAGCGCGAATAGAAGACGTTGCCGAGATCATAGTGCTCAGCGATGTTTCGGCGGCTGCCGGTGCGCGTGTTAGCGCGTGCGCGATGCCAGCGCCGGTCGCTCGATCGCACATGCGACAGCCGGTGTCTGGCACCGCCCATGGCGTCATAGTTATCGATGAACAGGCGGAACAATTCAGCGAGGTCGGGGCTATCCCAGGATCCCCGCAGATAACTCTCAGCGACGCCGAGTTTGCCGCGCAGAAGCGTCTGCCAAACCAAACCGAGATTATTCAAGGTGACGCTGGCATTGGCGCCAAGATGCGGCTTGCCAACTTGCACTGCCGCGCCGCTCGGCAAGGTGATGGTCAGCGCCCCGCGCTCCATCGAACCGAATGCCCGGCGCAAGCCCGCCATCAGCACCCGGTCACGCACGGACACACGGTGCCGGCGCTGCACGTGTGCGGCGATTGCGGTGGTCGTCTCAGGGTTACCCGTTACGTCTGTCATATCAGCCTATTGTCGTCGCCGGACGCAGTTCTACCGCTGGCATCGCCGGAAGGATGCTTACGGTCAATTCTCGCGAAGGGGTCGTCTCGCCGGACTTTGTGGCGGATGTAGCAGAAGGCGTGCTGGCGGCGTAGCGGCGGCCTGCCGGTTTAGTCAGCAGCGGCAGGCGCTTCCACCACAATTTGAGCGCTTGCCAATGGATGCCGCCCACCACCTTCAAAGTCTGGAACGGCATGGCCATCAGCAACCGCGCTAGCACCGCATCATTGAATGACCGGCGGCCGCCCTCAAACAGTGCCTTCAGCTTCGGGCCATCAGCGTCGCGCAACAGCACACCGACAGCAACCCGTTCCGCTGGCGGCTTCACGTGGAAAGTGTACCCGCCCTGCGCCGTATTGAATGGCGACACAAACATCGCTTTGTCGCAACGCTGGTAGATCGTATTGCCATCATTCTCTGCGACGGGCAGCACGTAGGAATGCCGCTCACCAAACGTATTGCTGACCTCATGCACGAGGCAGGAGAGCCGGCCACTCGCCTCATAGCAAAAATAGACCGTGATCGGATTAAAGGCGAAACCGAGCACGCGCGGGTAGCACAGCATCAAGATGCGCCCACCCGTCAGGTCGACCCCGATCTGCGCGGCCAGCGCCGTGATCTGCGGAGCTATCGAGCAGCCTGAACGGTCGCCAAAGTCACGATCCTGGATGCTGAGCAAGTTCCAGCGATTGTGTGAAAACAGCCACGACCGCTGCGGCAAATGCGGTAGTTCGTCGAGCGCCACCAGCAGCGTGAAGACGTTGTAGCCGAGTCGGTGCTCGCGCGGGCGCAGGCGCTTGTGGGTGACGCGGCCGACATAGCATGCCGAAGCCAACGCCAGTTCCGCCGGGGCTGTGGCGCCACTGTTCACTCTGCCGCCTCCGGCAGAGCATTGGCATCTGGCTGCCAGCGCGGTCCATCGCGGCGCGCCAAAACGCGGCCCGATTCATTGGCAACGCGCCAGGGCCGGGGCATGCCGCCCAATTCCTCGGCCACCGCCAGGCCGCTCTGGATACCGTCCTCGTGAAAGCCGTAACCGAAATAGCTGCCGCAGAACCAAGTGCGGCGATGCCCCTGCAGCCGCCACAGATCCGTTTGCGCTGCCATCGCCGCCCGGTCAAACACAGGATGCTGATAGGTGAAGGAGCCCTTCAGCTTGCCATCCGCAATCGGCGCATTGGGGTTGAGGGTCACGAACAGATCATCGCGCGTGTCGAGCGGCTGCAGCTTGTTCATCCAATAGGTCACGGCCAATTGCCGGTCGCGCCCGCCACTTTGCCCAAGGTAGTTCCAGCTCGACCACAGCCGGCGCCGCTTTGGCATATGGCCGTTGTCCGTGTGCAGAACGGCCTGATTGCTGGCGTAACCGAAGCTGCCAAGCAGCGCGCGTTCTTCGCTGTCGGCATCGCCGAGCATCGCCAGCGCCTGATTGGCATGCGCCGCGATCACGGCATGATCGAACTCCGTCCGCCCGCCCGAGACGTCCGTCACAGTCACGGCGCCGGCCGCGCGCGTCACCTTGGTGACGCCAACGCCGAGCCGCAGCGTGCCAGGCATATCCGCCAGGACGCGCGAAACGTAGGACCGCGAGCCGCCACCGACCGTACGCCATTGTGGCCGGTCAAACACCTGCAGTAGGCCATGATTGGTGAAGAAGCGTAGAAAGGCGGCGGCTGGGAACTCCAGCATGCGGTCGACCGGCGCCGACCAGATGGCAGCGGCCATCGGCAGGATATGCCGGTCAATGAAACCGGCGCTGTAGCCGCGCTGCCGTAGCCAATCGCCGAAACTGAGGTCAAACGGCACGCCGGCGTCGCTGCCACGTGCCTCGCGGAAGAACCGGAAGATGTCGGCGACCATGCGCCAGTGCGTTGGACTGATGGCGTTGCGGGCATTGCCAACCAAGCCACCGAGATTGTTGCCGGAATACTCAAGCTTACCGCAATCCAGCGACACCGCGAAGGTCATTGATGACGGCGCGGTCGGCACGCCAAGGTGCTCGAACAAGGCGATGAGATTGGGATAGGTGCGCAGATTGTAGACGATGAAACCAGTATCAACCGCGCACGGCCCGTCGCGCGTCGGTACATCAACGGTATGACTATGACCGCCGGGCCGTTGGTCGCTTTCGTAAAGCGTCACGTCGTGGCGCTTGGCGAGCAGCCATGCGGCAGCCAGCCCGGAGATACCCGAGCCGACTACGGCGACATTGAGCCGCCTCGTTCCCTGCATTGTTCCCACGTCGGCAACCCCTGCCTCGCCAAGCCCCAATTGACGAGATACGACACGCACAATTTCACGGATCAATCGCAGATGCACAAACAATAGTGACGTGACGCTTAGAGCCAATGCGCGATTATTCGGCACCTCTCGGGTGACAGGCATTTATGCGCGGCAACGCCCTCGCCAACTGGCAGGGCGCGGCGACCGCACACGTGCCTGTCACCTGGTCCTCTTAGTCTACGCTTAACAAGGGATCTCAGCCCATGCCATCGAACGCCACCAATCCGCTGCTGGCGACCTGGACCACACCGTTTCAGGCGCCACCCTTCGCATCAATTACCCGCGATCACTTCGCGCCGGCCTATGCGGTCGCGTTGGCCGAGCACCGCGCCGAGATCGACGCCATTGCCAACGATCCAGCGGCAGCCAGTTTCGCCAACACGATTGAGGCGCTGGAAGTATCCGGCGAAAAGCTCGATCAGGTATCGTCCGTGTTCTGGAACCTGGCCGGCACCGATAGTGACGAGGCGATCCGGGCGCTGGAGCGCGAGCTGACGCCGAAGCTGACGGCGCATAGCAATGCCATCACCGGCAACCGCGCCTTGTTCGACCGGATCGGTCGCTTGCATGCCACGCGCGATACGCTTGCTCTGTCAGCGGAGCAATTGCGTGTGCTCGAGCGCACGCATCTGTCCTTTGTGCGCAAAGGGGCGGCACTTGACGGTGACGCCAAGGCGCGCATGGCCGCCATCCTGGAGCGACTGGCCGTGCTTGGCACGGAATTCCGGCAGAACCTGCTCGCCGACGAAAGCAGCTACCAGCTGATCCTGGAAAGCGACGCCGATCGTGCCGGCCTGCCGGATTTCCTGCTGGAGGCTGCTGCCGAAGCCGCCAACCAGCGCGGCCATCCGGGCAAGCACCTGATCACACTGTCGCGCTCGCTGATTGAACCGTTCCTGACGTTTTCGTCACGCCGCGACTTGCGCGAAACGGCTTTCAAGGCGTGGATCGCGCGTGGCCAGAACGGTGGCGCCACCGACAACCGCGCCCTCATTGCCGAAATGCTGGCGCTGCGTCAGGAGCGCGCTCAGCTGCTCGGCTTCGCCACCTTCGCCGCCTATAAGCTCGATGACAGCATGGCCAAGACACCCGCTGCTGTGCGCGAGCTACTGGAGCGCGTCTGGACACCCGCCGTCGCCCGCGCCCGGAGCGAGTGCCAAGATCTCGCGGCGCTGGCTGCGGCATCAGGCGATAACGCCAGCATCGAGCCCTGGGACTGGCGCTATTGGTCCGAGAAAGTGCGGTCCGCCCGCTACGACCTGGATGAATCCAGTTTGAAGCCATACTTGCCGCTCGACGCTGTCGTCGAAGCGTCCTTCCATACGGCGACCAAGCTGTTTGGCCTAAGTTTCAAAGAGCGCCACGACGTACCAATCTATCACCCGGACGTCCGCGTGTTCGAAGTCAGCGACGCGCAGGGGCATCACATTGGCCTATTCTACGCCGACTACTTCAACCGCGCGTCAAAACGCTCAGGCGCCTGGATGACCGGCTTCCGCGGGCAACAAAAGCTCAAGGCCGACATCCGGCCGATCATCATCAACGTCATGAATTTTGCCAAGGGCGCGGCCGGTGCGCCAACACTGTTGTCGTTCGACGACGCCCGCACCTTGTTCCACGAGTTCGGCCACGGCCTGCACGGGTTGTTGTCCAACGTCATCTACCCGTCGATCGCCGGCACGTCGGTGGCACGCGACTTCGTCGAATTGCCGTCGCAGCTGTTTGAGCACTGGCTGGAGACGCCGGAGATTCTCGGGCAGTTCGCCCGCCACTACAAAACCGGCGAAGCAATGCCGGCCGCCATGATCGAAAAACTGAAAGCCAGCCGCAGCTTCAACCAGGGCTTCGCCACGGTGGAATTCCTATCATCGGCGCTGGTCGACATGGAGTTCCACAGCCTGACGGACGCCAGTGCCATCGACCCGATTGCCTTCGAGGCGGCGGTGCTCGCCAAAATCGGCATGCCGCGTGAGATCGTCATGCGCCACCGCAGCCCTCAGTTCGCTCACATCTTCTCGGGCGACGGCTATTCGGCCGGCTATTACAGCTATCTGTGGTCGGAAGTGCTCGACGCTGATGCTTTCACGGCCTTCGCCGAAACCGGCGACGTGTTTGACCCAGCCACCGCCCAGCGCCTCAAGGAGCACATTTACTCCGCCGGCGGCCGCGCCAAACCCGACGCCGCCTGGCTCGCCTTCCGTGGCAAGATGCCAAGCGTCGACGGTCTGCTCAGGAAGCGCGGCCTGGCGGCGTCGAAAGATGCTTGACCTCGTTGCTACTCGACCGTCACCGACTTCGCCAAGTTGCGAGGCTGGTCAACGTCGGTGCCCATGAAGACAGCCGTGTGGTAGGCGAGCAATTGCACCGGCACGGCGTAGATCAGCGGGTTGGCGAAGGGGTGGGTTTTGGGCAGGCGAAAGCTTGAGCCGATCGGGCAGCCAGCGCGGGCCGGGTCGGCGTCACTCAGAAACACGATCTCGCCGCCGCGGGCCGCCACTTCCTGAACGTTGGAAATGGTCTTGTCGAACAGCTCATCCTCGGGCGCCACCACGATCACTGGCACGGCCTCATCGATCAGGGCGATCGGTCCATGTTTAAGCTCGCCAGCGGCATAGCCCTCAGCATGGATGTAGCTGATTTCCTTCAGCTTCAGCGCGCCCTCCAGCGCGATCGGGAAGTTGATGCCGCGGGCCAGATACAGCACGTCACGCGCCTTTGATAGCCGATGCGCGATCCGCTCGAAGTCGGATTCATGCCGCAGCACCGAAGTGATGTGGCGCGGCACTTCTGTCAGCGCCTTGACCAGTTCCCGTTCCTTGGCTTCGTCGATCGTGCCACGCGCCTTGCCAATGGCAATAGTCAGACAGGCGAGTACCGCCAGCTGACAGGTGAATGCTTTCGTTGAAGCGACGCCGATCTCGGGACCAGCGAGCGTTGGCAGCGCGGCGTGGCTCTCGCGCGCGATCGTCGACGTGCGGACGTTGACGATGGAAGCGATGCGCTGACCGTTGTCCTTGCAATAACGCAAGGTCGCCAGTGTGTCGGCGGTTTCGCCCGACTGCGAAATGAACACCGACAGCCCGCCAGGCGTCAGCGGCGGCTCGCGGTAGCGGAATTCCGAAGCGACATCGACTTCTACGGGCACGCGCGCATACCGCTCGATCCAGTACTTGGCGACCATGCCGGCGTAGCACGCAGTGCCGCAGGCCGACAGCGTGACGCGGTCCACCGTGGACAGATCGATGCCCATTTCCGGAAACGCGACGCGGCCGGTCGACATGTCGATGTAGTGCGCCAAGGTATGGCCGATGACTTCCGGCTGCTCATGGATTTCCTTGGCCATGAAGTGGCGGTAGGCGCCCTTGTCGACCCACATGCCGCCACCCAGCGACTTGATCATCGCACGCTGCACAGGCTTGCCTGCCAGGTCGAAAATCTCGGCCCCGGAGCGCTTCAGCACCACCCA
>JANNSA010000284.1:0-4454 GCA_031402115.1 Hyphomicrobiaceae bacterium
GCCCGATGGCACGCAAGTCACTCTCGACACGGCAGGCGACGGCGGCCGTCTGGCGGTCACTGCCGGGCCGTCGCGGTTCTCGCTGCCGTCGCTGCCCGCCGATGATTTCCCCGATCTCGCGGCCGGCGAGATGCCGCACGAGTTCGAGGTGCCGGCTGCCGATTTGCGCCGGCTGATCGAGAAGACGCGCTTTGCGATTTCCACCGAGGAGACGCGCTACTATCTCAACGGTATCTATCTGCACACCGTCGAGGTCATGGGCACGCCCCGGCTGCGCAGCGTCGCCACCGATGGCCACCGGCTGGCGCAGGTTGAACTGCCGTGCCCGCCGGGTGCGGTTGGCATGCCAGGCATCATCGTGCCGCGCAAGACCGTGCAGGAAGTGTTCCGCCTGATTGAGAACGCAACTTCGCCGGTAATCGTCGCCTTGTCGCCGACCAAGATCCAGTTCCGTTCCGGCCGTGTCGTCATGACGTCGAAACTGATTGACGGCACCTTCCCGGACTATCAGCGCGTCATTCCGCAGTCGAACAACAAGGTTATGACGGTTTCCACCGCCGAGTTCGCGACTACGGTCGACCGGGTATCGACCGTGTCCACCGATAAGGGCCGTGCCGTGAAGCTTGGCATTGAGCGCGACAAGCTGATGCTGACAGTGACCAATCCCGACGGCGGTAGCGCCACCGAGGAGCTGGCCGTCGACTATGCCTCCGAACCCTTGGAAATTGGCTTCAATGCCCGCTATCTACTCGATATCGCTGGGCAATTGGAAAGTGCTACGGCACGCTTCCACCTGTCGGACCCAGGCTCTCCCACCACGATCCGCGATGATGGCGACGAGACCGCGCTCTACGTCCTGATGCCGATGCGCGTGTGACGCCGCCCGTTCCCGCCCAACCGCCCGTTTCCGCGCTGCCGCCAGCGCCGCGCCACGCTTGGCTGGAGCGCCTGCAACTTACCCAGTTTCGTAACTACGCCAGTGCTCGCTTTGACGTAATGCCGGCGCCGGTGGTGATTGTTGGCCCTAATGGCGCCGGCAAAACCAATCTGCTCGAAGCCGTATCGCTGTTGTCGCCCGGTCAGGGCCTGCGCCGGGTAGGCTATGCTGAGATGGCGCGGCTTGGCGGTGATGGCAGCTGGAGTGTGGCTATGACCGTCCACAATGGTGATCAGCGTTATGGCATCGGCACCGGTGTCGAATCTGAAGCAGCCGCACGCGGTGCCACCGGCCGCAGCGTGCGTATCGATGGCGAACCGGCGGCGTCCTCGGCACTGGCGGAGATTGTCGAAGTGCTGTGGCTGACGCCGGCAATGGACGGCTTGTTCACGGCCTCAGCCGGCGAGCGCCGCCGTTTCTTTGACCGGCTGATCGCCAGCATCGATCCCAGCCACCGCCGCCGCGTCGCCCAGTTCGAGCGCGCCATGCGCCAGCGCAACAAACTGCTGGAACAGCCGCGCGCGCGTCCAGCGGAGTTCAGTGGCCTGGAACTGCAGATGGCGGAAACCGGTACAGCGATGGCGGCAGCACGGCGGCAGACCGTTGCGACACTCGAACACACCATTGCAGTACGGGCGGGCCGCGATCCCACATCACCGTTCCCGTGGGCTGGCATTGCGGTGCGCGGACTGCTGGAGGACCATCTGGCGGATGCGGCGGCGGTCGAAGTTGAGGATGCCTACCGCCAACGGCTGGCGGCGGAACGGGATCGCGATCGCGCTGCCGGCCGCACGCTCAGCGGTCCGCACCTTGCCGATCTCGTCGTGACCCATGGGCCGAAGTTGATGCCGGCGCATCTGTCGTCGACGGGTGAACAGAAAGCACTGCTGATAAACTTGGTGCTGGCCCATGCCGAACTGGTCGCGGCTGAACGAATGCGGCCGCTGCTGCTGCTCGACGAGATCACCGCACACCTGGATGACGCACGCCGCGCCGCTTTGTTTGGCGAGATCCTGGCGACGGCCACGCAAGCCTGGATGACCGGCACTGATCGCAGCGCATTTGCCGCCTTGGAACCGCACGCCCAGTTCCTGTCGCCGAACTGATTCTATGGCCGAACTGATGCTGGCGCCCAACTGATTCTGGCGGCTGGCGCGGACGCAATTGGCCCGAGTCGCGACCAGACCAGCCAGCAAGCTGCAATCGACGCGATTTCATCAAGTATTACAGATGGTTGGGGATGGCGAATTGAGTCGTTGCAACGGCGCCGTTGTGCTAGTTTAAGCTGATGAAAAATGACCGGAAAACGGGCGGGGACGAGATGGCGAGCGTGGCTCTGAAAGAGGAACCCAGCGTTGAGTCGTATGGCGCGGATTCCATCAAGGTTCTGAAGGGCTTGGATGCCGTGCGGCGGCGTCCTGGCATGTATATCGGCGACACGTCCGACGGCTCCGGTCTGCACCACATGGTCTATGAGGTGGTCGACAATTCCATCGACGAAATGATGGCCGGCTTTGCCACCAAGGTTTTCGTGACGCTGAACCCCGATGGTTCGTGCACGGTTGAAGATGACGGCCGCGGTATTCCGGTTGCCATCCACACCGAGGAGGGCGTTTCCGCAGCTGAAGTTGTGATGACTAAACTGCACGCTGGCGGCAAAGGCCTGACGGACGATTCCAACGCCTACAAAGTATCCGGTGGCCTGCACGGCGTTGGCGTCACGGTCGTCAACGCCTTGTCAAGTTGGCTGGAGCTGACGATCTGGCGTGACGGCGTCGAGCACTTCATGCGCTTCCGCCATGGCGAGCGCGAAGCTCCACTCGCTGTGGTCGGCTCGTCCAATGGCAAGCGCGGCACGCGGGTCAGTTTCCTGCCAAGCACCGAGACGTTCACGCAAGTCACTGATTTCACCTTCACGACTTTGGAACATCGCCTGCGTGAGCTGGCGTTCCTCAACTCCGGCGGCCGCATCGTGCTGGAAGACACCAGCCATGCCCCGCCCAAGCGCGAGGAGATGTTCTACGAAGGCGGCGTCGGCGCTTATGTCCGCCACATCGACCGATCCAAGACGCCGCTGATCAGCGCGCCGATCGCCTTCAAGGGCGAGAAGGACGGCATGACGGCGGAGGTCGCGCTGTGGTGGAACACCAGCTATTTCGAGACCATGTTGTGCTTCACCAACAACATCCCGCAGCGTGACGGCGGCACGCATTTGGCCGGCTTCCGCGCTGCCTTGACGCGCGTCATTAACCGCTATGCCGATGAGAGCGGCGCCGCCAAGCGCGCCAAGATCGAGCTGGAGGGCGAGGACGCCCGCGATGGCCTGACCTGCGTGCTGTCGGTCAAGGTGCCTGACCCGAAATTCTCCAGCCAGACCAAGGACAAGCTGGTGTCGTCCGAGGTCAAGTCGGTGGTCGAATCGGTGGTGTCCGATCAGCTTGGCGCTTGGCTTGAGGAGCATCCGGCCGAGGCCAAGGTGATCATCGCCAAGATCATTGAGGCGGCAGCGGCGCGCATTGCCGCCCGCAAGGCGCGCGAGATCACCCGCAAGAGCGCGCTCGATATGGCCAATTTGCCGGGCAAGCTGGCGGAGTGCCAGGATCGCGATCCGGTCAACACGGAAATGTTCATCGTCGAGGGCGATTCAGCCGGTGGCTCGGCCAAGCAGGGCCGTAACCGCGAGTTCCAGGCGGTACTGCCGTTGCGCGGCAAGATCCTCAACGTCGAGCGCGCGCGCATGGACCGCATGCTGTCGAGCCAAGAGATTGGCACGCTGATCACGGCGCTCGGCACCGGCATTGGCCGCAAGGATGAGCGCCTGTCGGGTGGCTTTGACCTCGCCAAGCTGCGTTACCACAAGATCATCATCATGACCGACGCCGACGTCGACGGCGCGCATATCCGCACGCTGCTGCTGACGTTCTTCTACCGGCAGATGCCTGAACTGATCGAGATGGGGCATCTCTACATTGCCCAGCCGCCGCTTTACAAAGTCGCCAAAGGCAAGTCCGAAACTTATCTGAAGGATCAGCTGGCGCTGGAGGATTATCTGATCGACAGCGGCCTCGATGAGGCGGTGCTGGTGACGGGCGATGGCGAGCAGATCAGCGCCCACGATCTGCGTGACGTGGCGCGGCAGGCGCGCGGTGTCGATGGTATCATCCGGGGCCTGCATTCGCGCTACAATCACCGTGTCGTCGAGCAGGCGGCGATCGCGCAAGCCTTTGATCCGAAACTGATGCTGTCAGCCGTTGAAGCGACGGAGCGGGCTGAACTGGTGGCGGTGCGTCTCGACCAGACCGCTGACGAGACCGAGCGCGGCTGGAGCGGCCGCTTCGGCAATGACGGCTACATGTTCCGGCGCGAGGTGCGCGGCGTTGCCGAAGCGCGTGGCCTCGACCCGGCAATGATTGGCTCCATCGAGGCGCGCCGCCTGCACGACCGGCACGGCTTCCTGTCCGAAGTGTTCGGCGGCCCGGCCAAGTTCCGGCGCAAGGATGTGGAGACGCCGGTGCAC
>JANNSA010000285.1:0-11557 GCA_031402115.1 Hyphomicrobiaceae bacterium
GGAAGCGAGATCATCGCTACTGACCGCACCAATGTAGGACTGTCCAGAATTGAGCAGCGGCGGCTTTGCTGGATCGACGTCGAAGCCGATGGTTTTTATTCCCGACTTGGCAATGGCTGCGGCCAGCGGCAGTCCGACATAACCTAGCCCGATCACGCCCGCGGTCGCCGTGCGGGATTGGATGCGCGCGAGCGCTGCATTGCATAGTGCGGTCGCGTCGTCGGCCGGTGTCATGCCATCTTGCCTCAAGCCAGTTGCACAATCGAGCGCATGATGCGTTATTCGATCGTTAGCATACTGCGCGCCGATCGCGGATGCCTTCGAATGGAAATCTCACTGTGATGATACTTGGTCGTCACCCATCTCTAAAATTGCCACTGATCCGCGTGCCGTCGTCACAACTTGCAATTATCAAATACGGCGGATCACACAACCGCACCCAAGGACGGTGCGCTGAAACGCTCAAAGGCAGCCGCCGCCTCGATGCCAAGGCCGTTTACATCGCACCCGGCAGCCCATAGGGAAGAATAGGTTCGTTGGGTCGTTCAACGCCCGACTGCGAGACGAGTTGTTGAATGCCGAGATCTTGTATTCTTCAAAAGAGGCTCGGATCTTCATCGAGAGTTGGCGGTGCCATTACTCTGCGGTGCGCCCACATACCCTTGCTGAATCACCGACTGCCAACGCCGAAAGTGTTCGTGCCCTAGCTTCGTCGCATGACCGCCTGTGCAGCACCGATCAGCTCTGACGAATACGCTCAGTCTGGACCTGAGACCAATGATGAACTAACATTCCGTTCGGACTACTCAGTGGGGGTCGGTCACCCCTCATCCTCGACGCCAAGTTTAACAGCCTACTAACGAGATAGGTGTGGCTGGTGGTGCATTCTGCGACCTGAGCGTCTAGCCCGCGCATCTTAGCCTCCGCGTCGACCCGGGTGAGTAATTCATCTTCTAGGAGCAACGGCACGGTGCGGGCAGGGTCGGCGGTGGCGCGGTCGAACTCGGCAGCAAGCCGGTCGAGTGTCCCGAGAGCCGACTTGTCCCGAATATTGCGGGATAGGTCTTGCATTGCAGAATAAGTCAAAGCCACGCTTAATGCAGTAAGGGGGTTAGCATGCAATTCTGCCCTTTTGAACGAGTGGTGGCGTAGTTCCACCCGCAACGACGCATTGATCTCAGGTGCTGCGGAGGTTAACGAGACCGGCCAAGTCAAACCAAGCAACTCGGCCCATCGGGCAACTGCATCGCTGCCCTCAGCTAGCAAGCTGTCATACTCTACCACGACACGAGGAAAATCACGGCTGTCGCGTTCGGCCGCCAGTGTGTGGCTCAGCCAGAGTAGCACGGCATCGGCTGCCGGCATCTTATTTCGAGCAGCCAGCGATGCTGCCACCTCAAGGGGATTACGAAACGCGAGCACCGACAAGATCTTCAGACCCATGTCGTCAAGAATCTCACGGTAGAACGGTACGAATCGGGTAACGCGTGGGTCTTTAAGCACGATCAGGGGAGCGTCGGCGTACTCTTCCTCGATGACACGGCGGATTTCGCTCTTGTAGAACTTGCGCCGCTGGGGCGGCAGTTTTCCAAGATCCAGCTGTTCCCAATCGTCCCACGCACTGTGGGCCTCAGCCAGCAACTGGTCGTGTAGGTGAACGAGACGGGCGGGTTCCCAGTGCCCAGCTTCGTTGCCCACACCCGCGCCCATCAGATTTGCCGGTAATGCCGCACCAAGTAGGCTTAGGATACGAGCCAGGGCGCTGGTGCCGCTGCGACCCATTCCAAGAACCAGCAGGCAGTTTCGATGTGCAGGTTTAGACACGACGTCCCCTTGTATTGACAGTAACCGACGGGATTATTTGGCACCTGGAATGAGTAAGTCTGTCGTAAGGTCCGAGTGCGCCAACCCATTTTATTCAGTCTAGGTTTTGCTGCGACCCAGGTTTGGCTGCAACTAAGCCGTTGGCTTAATTAGCTAGGCTTTTTCTTTTCGGCGTGTCATTCGTTGAAACCAAGTTGTTCACAATTTTTCACGTCGAGGGCAAACTGACCTCGAACTGGCGGCCTGATCGTGCTGCGCGAGGCTGACCTGCGGCTCGGCCTTGCCTTGCCAATGCGGTGGCAGCGCCCTTGCCCGACACGCGCAACCCGCTGCTTATCACCCATGCCTATTCCGCCATGGTGACGGCGCAAATGATAGTGATCGCTGCCGACTACGAGGATGCCAATGATCTCGCTGCGTTGCGCCACGACCGGGCGCAAATGATCGCCCGCAACAGCGCGCCGGAGGGTGGCCACGACATTCCAAGCCAGCAGACCTTTTTTGGACTAGAGAAACTAGCGGACGTCTGCCGCTCTACAAGACCGGCATCGGCTAAATCAATCTTTACTGCCGCGGTTAGAGTCGAGGAGAGGCGCGGTGACGTGGCATGGTATCCGCATTGTCCTCGTCCCGTTTCCCATCCTCGCTCATCAGTAGGGTCGGGGACTGGCGCGTTGGTTTAGTTCGATGTTTGTGTTCCCTGTTGGCTCGCTTTTTCGTTTGCGAGTGTCACAGCATCTTGACCATGTGCCGTTACGGCCGGAATGAAGGCACGGAAGCAGGAGGCCGACATTTCGTTCGTCACCGCGTGCAAAGCCTTGGACGTCAGCGTGATAGGTTGCAATGCATGAAAGGGACGGTCAGCGAGTTCCCGGCGTCGCGACTGGGTTTTGTTCGCGTACACGCAGCCCGAGTTTTCCACGTTAAAAGAGACTTCCGCCAGCCCGCGTATGCACGTCGAGTTGAAGAAAAGTGGCCTGGCTACAGGGGCGCCTCGGGTGGCGCGGCTGATGCGCGAGAACGGCCTGGTAGACATTATAGACGCATTGCCTATTTGGAGCGGCTCCAGCGATCAAGCGCTTTGGTCGCGAATCGAATGGGCTTCGTGATAAACCAGGACGAGGATTTTCTAATTTTCCCGATCTCACGTTCCAGTCCCTCTATGGTCATCGGTAAATTGTCGACGTGGAGCTCCGGCTTTTTGTTGCCACGGATCCGCTTCAGCAGCTTTCGTAATGGCCTGGTCTTTTTCCACGACGGACTGTGGAGTAGTGTAGTCAGTTGTGCGCGTGCTTCGCCCATTGCTGCTATTGTCGCCAGAGCGTTCCGCGACTCGCCACCCAGCGCACACTTCGCAGTCGACGGGGGAAGTAGGCCCGTTTGGGTGAGCTCGGGAATGTCGCGGGCGAACACTGCATGAACGGCATCAAAGGAGAAATGACGACGAATGATGTCGCGCGCATGTTGCGATGATGAACCGGTATCAGCGCTCCCATCCAGTATTCCAATCACGGCGTCCGCAAATGCGGCCGCATCGTCGGTGACGGGCCAGACTTCTGCTATCTCGGGAATGCCCTGCGCGCCAAAGCTCGTAGTTACGAGAGGCAGACCGGCGTTGAGCGCCTCGAGCACCTTGCCCTTAACGCCGGCGCCGAAACGCAGCGGGGCTACCACGACATCGGTGGAGCGGTAAATCTGGTTTAGCTCCTCCTCAGAGACATACCCCGTCACGCGTACATCTGCCGCTGCGCGGCGATACACCTCGTCAGGCGGCGAGGAGCCGACTATGATGAGACGAACGCCCGGCACAGCTGCGCGTACCTTTGGCCAGATGTCTGAGCAAAACCAAAGGATACCATCGACGTTTGGCGCGTGTCGAAAGCCGCCGACGAATGTGACGATGCGCTCGGCACTGGCCTTGCGCGCCTTTGGATCAAATAGCGCATTGGTCGCGGCGTCGGAAAAAATGAACAGCGGCAGTGAATGGCATGGCTGCCGGATTTCTTTTCCCGCAACGTAGTCGCACTCCTCAGCGGAGGGATAGTAGATAACGTCTGAAGCGCGCCACATTGCGAGTTCGCAGCGTTCGATGCGTTCGATCTCCTCGTCCCCTGGCCCGCTCGCGGAGTAAAGGCGCTCGGCCTGCATGCGCAGAACATGCACGTCATGACCAAAAAACAGCACACGTGCATTCGTTAGCGCGCGCAAGGGGGCAATGTAGTTCTCGGCGATTTTAGGACGGCTCAGGAACGCGTAATGGAACTCCTCGCGCCGGGGCGCGAGCCAAGCCGCGAAATCGATCGACCTATCTAAATGGTAGACGACCTCAATGCCCATGCGCTGATACCGCGGCGTGTAGTCGGGGTCGAAGTTCTGATTGTCTGGCCAGAAAGTGACCTTGAACCCCGAATCGATAAAGAATTTAAGATAGCCGTCCATAGCCCGCGATCCAGCATCGCGATCGTATTGCGGCACGTAGTGATCGACGAACAAGATATGTGGCTTGCCGCGTGAGCGGTCGGCGGCGATGGGGACATTGGTTCCCGGTGGGAAATGATCGCGCTGCAGGACTTCGAACCAGCGCTCGGTAAACTTCTTGAGGTTGACGACCTGGTAGGCCTTTATACCCGCTCCCTCGTCGCGACCATGGCTCACACCCTCGTGATGGATCACCTCGGAGAAGGGGTTGTAGACCGTGCGCAGCCCTCGTGCGCGAAGTCGAAAGGATAAATCGGCATCCTCGCAGTAGGCAGGTTTGAATGCCTCGTCGAAGCCGCCATTGGCGCGCCAGACGGCGGCTGGAATTGCAATCGACGCACCAGAGCCGTAGTCGACGTCTTTGACGTAACTGAACTCGGGTGCATGCGGGTTCTGATTGCGGCCATAATTCCAGGCTGAGCCGTCGTTCCAAAATATCCCACCAGCCTCCTGCAGCGTCCCATCCGTGTTCAGCAGCTTAGAGCAGGCGAGGCCTATTTTTGTGTCCCCATCGAGCGTGTCGATGAGTTCGTCGAGCCAGCCCGGAAGTATGAACGTATCGTTGTTAAGAAAGACCAGGTGGCGCCCGTTGGCCATCGCCGCCGCGGCATTACAGTTCAGCAGAAAGCCACGATTCACCTGGTGGCGCACCAGACGCACTCGACCGCCGATGTGCCGCATTGCTTGCGGGGTTGCATCGCTAGACACGTCGTCGGCAATAATCACCTCGAATGTCGCAGCAGAGGAGATGTCGAAGAGCATCGCCAAGCACATCAGTGTATAAGGCAGCGCATTGTGCACCGGCACAATGATCGAAGCGTCTGGCGTGCGGACAAGAGGTTGTGATTGAGATTTTTCAGCTATTGACTTGATCCAAGCCATAACGGCCGGATCCGCTTCGAAACCGGTGACGGAGAGCGAACGACCCTTCTGCTGCTCCAGCCAACCCAGACAAATTCCAATGGTTTTGGCCGTGTCACTCGGATAGCGCCGTGAAAGGTGAGCGTTGAGAGTGAGTGAGATGCCGTTGACGGCCAATAGCTGTTGTTTCAGCTTGTGCTTTTTGGTCGGACCAACCCCGTGAAAATGCAAAAGCGGGTTGATCCCAGCCTTGGCAACATCTGGATTTTCGACGAGATATTGCCTGGTCGCGAACAGAGGCCCAGGATCCCGCCCCTCCTTAGCTCCGAATCTGAGATAGTGACTGGCTGGGTCGAACCTCTTTAAACCGACATCAGGATAGGTCGCCCTATACCAATCCGCATCGAACAGTAGTGATTCACGCACCGCAAAGACTTCAACCATCTTGGGTCGAATTCGCGCACGCAGTCGCGACCAAGTTTTTTCCAAACGTGATCGCTGTTTTTTGATTTGATGAGCGCGCCCAGACAGGAAGGTCAATAACGCGCGCTTCTCGATAAACCTCGTCGAACGATTTACCTCGAACAGTTGCCGCAGTCGTTCTGCTTCGACAGCCGCCGCTGCACGCTCTTGAATTAACTGCTCCCTGTGGACCTTGCGCTCCTCCTCAAACAGTCGAGACACGCGCTCCGTTTCGGCGCTCGTGGCCTTATCTAGCTCAATCGCCCAGCGGATCTTCTGCTCGTGCAAGGGAAGGAGGTCATCCTCGGGATCGAGGAACACCGAGGGCCCAACGTACGCCAAGCCCTCAGCGCAATCACTGCATACCGCGATGCAATAACGAGGCACTGGCAATGTTGCCGCTTGGGCAACGATTTCTGCGCCGCGTTTCGAGAATCCATTGTAGGCTGAGCCGACAGGCACCGTGCTTGTATCTGATGAGATGGGTGTGACGAATGAGGCGATCCCCATTCGCTGACCGAAATAGCGGCTATGCGGAAAATAAGAGCTGATGAGCGCCTGGAACTCGGCACGGGTTAGTTCAAGAACATGGAACTCATTGGAGTAGTCGCGTTGGATCGAATAAACCTCCTTGTCCGGCGTCGAGCAAATGAAGACGCCCCCGCTCTTGAGGACACGACGGACCTCCTTCAGCAAAACCTCGTGCTCGGCAATATGCTCTAGCGTCTCAAAACTCACCACCACGTCGAATGTGGCCGTCTCGCAAGGGATGGCGCGACAATCGCCCTGGAGGAATGTGAGGTTCGGCGCATCGCCGTATCGGGTGCTTGCCAGCGAAATCGACTTTGGGTCTATATCGACACCAACGACCGATGCCGCCGCTGTGGCGAGCAAGCGTGACCCGTAGCCTTCGCCGGAGGCGATATCCAAAACGCGCTTGCCCAGCACGATATCCATGCACAATGCGTAGCGGTGCAGGTGCTCGTACGCTAACTCCCCTTGCGCTTCCGGAAGGAATCTCTCGCCGGTGAATTGCATCAAAACCCCATGCATCAAGAGGTACCAAAAAGCACCTCGATGAACCTGAAATTCAAAATAGGTACAAGAGTCGACTACATCGATCGAGAGTGAGCGCGACCCACCAACCCCTGATCGACTGTTCGATTTGAGACCTGCCCCACCTGTCCACCCTCACCTCATTTCTCAATTTATTACTATATTATTTGAAGGAGGCACAAGGCTTGCTCATGCCTATGCGTTTAACTCAGGTGCCGTAACGCCTGGTTTCCCGGTGAACCAGCGGGTCCGTTGCGTATCATCGATGATCGCGCGCATGGTCCGTGGCGCGTGAACGACGAGGCGCTCGATGACGCGGGCGGCGATGCGCGCCGTCCCGTTGGTGCGGCGTCGGTTGTGGCGGAATGCGTACTCGTCGAGGTAGGCCTGCAGGTGCTTGGGCGCCACGCGCGGAACCAAACTTTCAGCGGCTTGCGCGTCCGGTCGAGCAATGTGCCAGACGTCAGGCTCGTCTGGTGGCCGCAGTCCGCGCACTCGAACCACTGGCCCTTGCGGATGGTCCACAGCCGCGTGCTCCGGCGTATCGCCCCAGCGTGCCTTGCTCCAATAGGCGCGGCAGTCGTCCTCGGTCGCGAACCGCGCCTCGAACTCCGGCGCGGTCTTCGGGAAGTCCCGCCACAGAACGTCAGGCAATTCCGCCCCGCTCTGCGGTTGTTTTTCGTCCGATTCTGACGTCGTCACGGCTCAAGTCCTCACGAGCCATCAATGACTTAGGATTGCACCTGAGTTAAACGCATAGGCATGGTTATAGAAGGCCGACCAAGCCGTCGCGGATGGTTTTCGGATGCAACGGGCCACGGCAGATCTTCGAGATCAACTTGTAGGCGCCCTGCCGGTCGGATGCCGGGATGTTGAGATCATCAAGCGTCGCGGCAAAAATCAGCTCGAATCTCGTGTTGTAAACCAACGGTGTAACGCCGAGTACGATCTGCTGGCGTAGCGCCAGGAACAGCCGATTGAACGCCGCCCGCTTCGGATCCGCGACAGTGGTCGTCAGGCGCAGCACCGATAAGGCGTCATTAAGCCGCATGATCCGGTGTCGTCTCTTTGACTGCGGATGCTTCAGCGGGTTAGTCCACCCAGGCGGACGGCCAAACACATTGAGTTGGTTGTTGGCGTGTTGGCGGTGATGGGTGATGGCGTGAGGAGCATAGACGACGCCGCCGCTGAACGTCGCTAGTATCGCCATCAGCCAATCGTATTCGGCACCGCAGACAAAGATGCTAGGCGTGACGACCTCGCGGCGCGCTAGCAGGGCGTGGCCGGAAACAACGTTTCTGAACAAAAACTCGATTTTGTCCGCGCCCTCAAGCGGCGTGCCGACGAAATCGAAAATGGTCTTCCCCAGATCCTGGCCGTCTTGGTCGATCAGACGTGAAACGCCGTAGCTCAGCGCTGCGTCGCCGATCGCGGCCAGCAGCACCTCGATCTTGCGGGGATGCCAGATATCGTCCTGATCGCTGAACATGATATAGCGCCCGCGCGCCTGTGCCAGCAGATAGCACAGCGCGGACGGCTGCCCGAGGTTGACGCCGCTGCCAAACAACCGGATGCGCGGATCGGCACGCGCGAAGTGGCCAAGCTGGTCGATTGAGCCGTCGCTCGAACCGTCGTCGTAAATCAACAGCTCATAATCATGAAAAGTCTGCGCGAGGATCGAGGCGATCTGCTCCTCGACAAAAGCGCTGCCATTGAAGACCGGCAACAAGATCGAGATTGCGACAGGGGGAACAGTTACGTCTGACAATGCATGGTTCATGCTTCGGCAGCCGCTTGCGACTTGTCGGCGAACTGAATGCGATAGAGATTAGCGTAGAGGCCACCGCGCCGGATCAGCTCGACATGCGTTCCGCTCTCGATAACTCGGCCGTCGTCGATCACATGAATGACGTCGGCCTCCATTACCGTCGCCAGCCGATGTGCTATGACAATGGTGGTACGGGCGCTGGTCAGCTGTTTGAGCGACATCTGGATCAACTGCTCCGTCTCGCTGTCGAGCGCCGACGTCGGCTCGTCCAGCAGCACGATGGGGGCGTCCTTCAGGAAAGCCCGGGCCATCGAAATCCGCTGCCGCTGGCCGCCGGAGATCTGCGAGCCGAGTTCGCCGACGGAGGTTGCGTATCCGCGCGGCAGGCCCAGTATGAAGGCGTCGGCGTGGGCGGCCCTGGCGGCGGCGAAAATCTGCTCGTCGGTGGCGTCGCGGCGGCCGGCCGCGATGTTATCGCGGATGCTGCCTTCGAACAGGAACACGTCCTGGCTGACCAGGGCAACCTGGCTGCGCAGCGAGGCCAGCGCGACATCGTCGAGCGATTGCCCGTCGATCAGAATCGCGCCGCTGTCCGGAGCCCAAAATTTCTGCAACAGGCTGAAGATGGTGGTCTTGCCCGCGCCCGACGTGCCGACCAGCGCCGTGGTGCGGCCGGCCGGGATCGTCATGTCGAGCTCGCGCAGCACCAGCTTGACCGGCTCATAGCCGAAGCTCACGTTCTTGAATTCGACTTGGCCGCTGCTCACGGTCAGCGGCGGCTTGCCAGCCGCCGTCTCGTCCTCCTTGGCTGGCTGGTCGATCAGATCGTACATCATGCGCACGCCGACGGTGGTGGCTGCCAGCTGAACGTGGACGCGGGACAGCCGGCGGGCCGGGTCGGCCGCCAGCAGAAGCGCCGTGATGAACGCAAAAAACTGGCCGGGCGTCTCGCCGTGCCAGATGCTGCGCGAGCCAGCGTACAGCACCACAAGCGCGACCGCTACGCCACCCAGCGTGTCGATCATCGGGTTAACCCGCGCCTGCACGCTGACGATCTTGTTGCCGAGCCGCTCGACCGCGTCGATGCCGCCCGCCATGCGCGCTCTGAGGACGTCTTCAAGCTGGAACGACTTGACGATGCGCACGCCCTGCGAGGCCTCCCGCACCGTGCCGACGATCGTCGTCACCGAGAGCACTTCGCTGCGCGCTGCCTTTTGAATGCGCTTCACCAGCTTTTTCAGCCCGAATGCCGCGAACGGCCCGCCGATGACCGACAGCACAGCCATCGCCGGACTCTGCGAAATCATCACGATGACGAGGCCGATCAGCGTCAACAGATCGCGCCCGACGCTGACGGCGATGAGGTTGAGCATCTCGCGCACGGCGTTGGCGTTCTGGGTGATGTAGGTGATTAGATCGCCCGACGGCGTGCGCTGGAAATAGCCGACGTCCATCTTCAGCAGATGGTCGAACATGCGCTTCTGGGTCGCCGCCACTAGCCGGTTGCCGATCCGGGCCAGCGTCACTTCCTGATAGTAGGAGGCGAAGCCCTTGACCACGAACAGCGGCACGATGATGATGGGGATCCAGAACAGCGCGTCAGTGCTTTTCTCGACGAAAATCTTGTTGATGACATCGCGCATCAGCCACGCTGTCGCCGAGGTGCAGCCGGCAAACACCGCCATAAAGAAGAACGCCACAGCATACTTCGGGCCAAAATCCCGGCCGTGCTCGCGCAGCATGCGCTTGAGCAGCGCGAGGGTGGTTTTCTCCGGTCGAACATCTGGCAAATCGTCACCTCAAGGGCAGGTCGAAAGCGGCCTTGCCTACATCGATCGCGAGAGAAGCGATCAACTGATCGTACGCCAAACCGCGATCCATATCGACGCCCCCAAGCGCTGTCGAGCCGCCGACCTTTCGCCCGGATCCTACCACAGGTCACGGCGATACAATTGCCTCTCCCGCCCCGAAAATAGACCCACGGCGTCACAGGGGGGCTTTTAAACAATGGTACCAACCTATATGTGGAAAGGTGACTTTCGCCGAGGTAGCGGCCGGTCGCCAGAACGAAGTGCTCTTCGGTTTCAGGTCGTTTCATGCCGTCGTCGGCCATGCGCCTCTCGGTTGCGTTCATGCCGCCGTAGAGGACGACGAGGTTGCGCGTGAATTTTTCCAGCCGCAAGCCGAAGTATTGGAGATGTCCGCGCGGCTCGGTCAGGATTACCGGTCGGCGTCCCGCCTCCAGGCCGACATCGAGCTGCCCGGCAGCGATCGCGCCAACGTCGGCTGCGATTTTGCATGGTGGGTCGCTGCACTGCCCTCCGACACTACAGGATATCGTTGAAGATCAGATCATCGCGCTTCTCGTTCTGCGCCAGCGTCGCATAGATCGCCGTTATCAACGATGGCGCCTGCACATCCTGACCTGACCGGTGCTGGCATCAAGTCTCGCACAATCAGAGCTTGTGGCTGAACGACCGGGTGGCGCCCTGCGATTTCGCGTCCACCCACTAACGTACCGGCCCATACAGCAAGAAGATGATCGGGTGATGCCCATCCTCGCGGGTAACCGTGGCCGAAAGCCCAAGCACGTAAAGTGCCTTGGTTCGGCGCACGACCAGCTGGAAGCTGACGGCTGCAGTCATCGACAATCAGGTGGCCGCAATCAGTAACAAGATCGCTTACTTCGCCGTTGCGAACGAGGCTCTGGATCAGTGCGATGTCGATCCGCCTTATCGGCTTGCGCTTTCCGCCGCCGATCTTGCCGATATCGCCATCCGTAACGGGCAGGAACGAATTGAGGCGCTCGCGCCATTGGTCGACGAGATGGACGAGAACGGGCGCATTGTAAATCCAGCCCTTCCGGCGCGCAGTAGTGGCTGTTGCCGAGAATGAGAATGCGTGACTGCGGCCAGTGCCGGCGAATGCGATGGGTAACGATGCGAAACACACGGGCGATTTCGGCGCCCGAGCGCCGCTTGCCGGGGCGCAGCTGCGACAGGATCGGGCTGTCTCAGGCCGCCTCGAAGAGGTCGATCGGCTGGAAACAATGCCCGCCAGGGTGCGTGTTGAACGGCCCCAACTGCTGGCTGCCGTGCCCAAGTCGTT
>JANNSA010000286.1:0-52214 GCA_031402115.1 Hyphomicrobiaceae bacterium
CCACAACTTTGCCGAGCAGCCCGTAACGCTCTCGGAACAGCTCGCGTTCCCCTTCATCGGTTTTGGATCGCTACATCGGCTTGCGCCAGAAGCCAGCAAGTTCGCGACAGTCCTCTATTGTCTTGGGGTTCACTTCGACGCGGCGTCGCGTGTTTGAGCGGTCGGTTCGGATCGACGCACCGCCTGGTCTCTCCGGCCCGTCCAACAAGGGTGAAATGTGGTGGTAGGCGCCACTGACTTCGAGCAAATGAGCGACAATGGCAAAGACATCGAAGGGCAGCAAGGGCAGCAGTTTGTAGTGGTCGACCTCGGCGACTTCGTCGCTTTGTGGCCACACGAAATAAGGCAAGCCGCCGTCATCGGGCAGCGGAAACACTTGCTTCAGTGCACCAAGGACGGTGAGCGGAGAGGGGGCCATTCGCGTTCCCACGACTTGTATTGCTCAATCTAGAGCAGAACATAACCGCAGGTTGACACTTGGTTCAACGCATCAGTTCTTCCGTTCCCTACAGCGCGTCGAACGCTCCTAATCGCTTGGCGCCCCACAGGTACAGCGCCATAATGACGATGGGCACGACGGTGAAGGCGGCGGCGAGCGGGATGTTGCCGGCGGTGCCTTGGTGCTGCAGCACGGCCATGCCGAGATAGAGGCTGGAATTGCCGATGATCTGCGGGATGATGTAGTCGCCCAGCGTCAGCGAGAAAGTGAAGATGGAACCGGCGACGATGCCGGGGATCGCCAGCGGCAGGATGACTGTGCGGAAGCTCTGCGCTGGGGACGCGCCGAGATCAGCCGACGCATCCGTCAGACTGACGGGCACGCGCTCAAGCGCGGCCTGCGTCGGCAGGATCATGAACGGCAGCCAGATGTAGGTGAACACCAGGAACGTGCCGAGGTAACTGATCGACAGCGACGGGCCGCCGATCACTGGCGTCGCCAATACGGCGTCGAGTGCCCAGCCGAGCCCGAGGCTGTTGAATGACCAGCCAATAATGCCTTCCTTGGCCAGGATTAGTTTCCAGGCATACAACTTGACCAGATAGCTCGACCACAGCGGCAGCATTACCGCGAGATAGAACGCCGCCTTCCACGCGCCCTTGGCATAACGCGCGGCGTAGTAGGCAATCGGGAACGCGATCGCGGCATCAGCCAACGTCACCATCGCCGCCATCGTCAGCGTGCGCAGGATGATGTCCATATTGGCAGGCGCGAACAGTTCCGCGTAGCTCTTCAGCGTCGGCGTGAAGTCAACCAGGCCGGTAAACTCATCGAGCGAAAAGAAGCTGTAGACGAGCAGCGCCAGCAGCGAGCCGAGGTAGACGATGCCGAGCCAGAACAGGGGCGGCAGCAGCAGCAGCGCCAGCAACACACTCGGGCGCCGGTAGAGCAGGTCAGCCAGTTGGCCAACCCAGCTGGATGCCCGAGCGCGCCCGGCGTCGCGGTCAATTGCCGCGACCGTCATTGACCTGCTCCCGCCGGTTCGTCGCGCATCACGTGCATCGCGGATGGAAGCCATGCCACCACCACTCGATCACCCACCGCGTGACGGTGTAGCGCCGCCGGCACCGACGCCGTGATAGTGCCGCCGCCGACATCAATAGCGAGCTTGTTGATGGCGCCCTGGTAGTGCAACCCGGCAATCCGGCCTTCGGCGCGCATCAGGTCATCGGCAATTGTGGAACTGCCAGGTTGGACACCCAGCTTTTCTGGCCTGAGGCTGGTCCACGCCGCCCGACCGCCGAGCCGCGCCGCCAGCTCAGGACTGAGCACATTGGACGAGCCGACAAAATCGGCGACGAACCGCGTGTTGGGTCGCTCGTAGACCTCCTCAGGGCTGCCGACCTGAACGATCCGGCCGTCGTTGAAAATGGCGACACGGTTGGCCATCGCCAGCGCCTCGCCCTGGTCGTGGGTGACGAACACAAACGAGATGCCGACCTGCGCCTGCAGCGCCTTCAGCTCGCCTTGCATCTGCTCGCGCAGTTTCAGGTCCAGCGCGCCGAGCGGCTCGTCAAGCAGCAGCACTTTGGGTTCATTGACGAGCGCCCGCGCCAGCGCCACGCGTTGCCGCTGGCCGCCCGACAATTGCGCTGGGCGGCGCGCCTCGTAGCCGGCCAGCTTGACCATGGCCAGCGCCTCGCGCGACTTGGCTTGCCGTTCCGGCTTGGCCATGCCGCGGATCATCAGGCCGTAAGCGACATTGTCACCGACTGTCAGGTGTGGGAACAGCGCGTAGTCCTGGAACACCGTATTGACGTCGCGCCGGTACGGTGGAACGCCCTCAGCGGTCTTGCCGAAGATTTCGATATGGCCGCTGTCAGGCTGCTCGAAACCGGCGATCAAGCGAAGGCAGGTGGTCTTGCCGGAGCCCGAGGGCCCGAGCAGCGCGAAGAATTCGCCCGGCTCAATGTCAAAGCTGACATCGTCAACGGCACGCACGGCGCCAAACAGCCGCGAGACATTCTGAAAGGTGACGGCAGCGGTCATGGGAGCCTGAGGATCCGGAGGCGACCTGAACAGCGACCGCTCTAACAGCGGGCACATGGTCGTTGTTATCCTCGATGCGGAGCATGCGGATGTCGCGCGCGGATAGTGCAAAATCTGCTGCGGGTGCTGGCCGAACATGGCCAACACCCGCCCGCAGGCTTCAGCGGCCGCCGATCACGGCGATCATGTCGGTCACCCAGCGGTAGTACGGCACGCACTTGTCACCTTGCGTCGCGCACTTGGCAGTTGGCGTCCGCCAGAAGCGGATCTTCTCAAAATTGCCGATGCCGTTGGTGTCACAACCACCATCGGTCAGCAGGGCGTTGCCCTTGCAGGCTGAGGTTACCGCCGGCACCGAACCGAACCAGGCGGCGAGGTCACCTTGCAGCTTCGGGTTGATGGAGTGTTCCATCCACATATAGGCGCAGTTCGGATTGGCGGCATCGACCGCCATCATCGTCGTATCCGCCCAGCCCGTGGCGCCTTCCTTGGGGATGACGCTGCCAACCGGCTTCTTTTCGCCATTCAGCAGATTGACCTGGAACGGCCAGGACGATGAGGCGATCACGCCCTCGTTCTTGAAGTCGTCGATCTGAATGAACGCATCATGCCAGTAGCGGCCGACGATCTTGCGCTGGCCGCGCAGCAGGTCGAGCGCCGCCTTGTACTGCTCGTCGTTCAGCTCGTAGGGATCCTTGATGCCAAGTTCCGGCTTCTTGCTCATCAGATAGAGCGCGGCGTCGGCGATATAAATCGGGCCATCGAAGGCCTGGACGCGGTTCTTGTTGCTCTTGCCATCGGGCAGGTTCTGCTCCTCGAACACCACCGACCAGCTGTCCGGCGGCGTCTTGAACACGGTTGTGTTGTACATCAATACGTTGGCGCCCCACTGATAGGGAACGCCGTAATGCACGTCGGCAACCGTATGCCATGGCGCCTTCTGCAGGCGCGGATCGACGGTGCCCCAACTCTTGATCAGCGCCGTGTTGACTGGCTGCACGCGCTTGCCGGCGATCAGCCGCAGCGACGCGTCGCCTGAGGCGGTGACGAGATCGAAGCCGCCCTCGTTCATCAGTGCCACCATCTCGTCAGAGGTGCTGGCGGTCTTGATGTTGACCTTGCAGCCCGACGCCTTCTCGAAGTCTGTCACCCAATCAAACTTGGGGTCCGTTGCGCCGCGCTCCAGATAGCCGGGCCAAGCCACGACATTGACTTGACCCTCGGCCTTGCCAATCTCCTTCAGCATGTCGGCACTTGCCGCCGCCGTCAGGCCAATCAGCGCTCCGGCAGCAACCGCGACCCGAACAAAAGTCTTCATGCACGTCCTCCCTTGGTTTTGTGATCACGACTATGGCGCAGCAACTGGCTAGCTTCAACCGGTGCCGTTCTTGGTGTTGGAATCCTTGAGCTTTTTCAGCGCTGCGAACGGCCCGGTGGCTGGATCGTCGCCGGTGTCCTGCCAGACGAACTCAGCGCCGGCCTTGCGCGGATACGGGTCGATGGACACCGCCAGCAGCTCATAGAGGAGCTGGCCAAGATCGATATGATTGCCCGTGATCGCCGACGGGATCTCCAGATTGGCTGCGTCGATGGTTTCGTCGGTGCTGCGTGGTTCGATTTCATCGGCGGGCCAGAACTCGGTGGTCTGCGCCTCGGACACGGTCGCGTCCAAAGGCTCCAGCGTGATCGTGCAAGCTTGCGTGATGCGCGCTACCAGCTTGGTGTGGACCCGGAAGCGACCGCGTGCGCTGGGCTTCACTTCGCACACGGCATCAAGTGCGTGGCACGTAGTGAGGTCGAGCAGCTTGGACATATCGGCGCGTTCAGCCTCGGTCGCGCTCAGCTCGCGACGCACGCCGTGGTTCGGCACAGAATGGATTTCCACCAGCCAGCGGCGGTCGCGCAACGGCCCGCGTTCGGGCTCGGGATCAGGTTGTGGCTTCATGCGGCAGCTCCGCTGACAGCGCGATCGTCCGAAACTACAACAGGCGCTGGGAAACGCACAGTCCCCAATAGCAGATCGGCCACCGGTTGTGCCGTCAAGTCCCCGAGCAGAGTGATCAGATGCCGGGCGAGTGGTAGACCCTGGCTTGCATCACCAGCACCCGCCATAACATTGCGGTGCAGCCCGGCCGCTAGTTTGGCAGGATCGTCGAGCGCCTCGCTGTAAACCTTGGCGCGGCCATAGAAGGCGCTGGCCGCCGCGATCACTTTCTTCGGCACCGTCATGTCACCGACGCCGATCTCGCGCATGTCATCGTCGAGCGCCATGAACATCGTTTCCATGGTCGCTTGGCTCAGCTTGTGGCCGGCCTCGCCCTCCGGCAACAGCCGGTGCATCAACGCAAAGACGCTGACGATGATCATTTCGAAGCGCCCCTCATAGGTGTCAGGCACGCCGAGATCGCGATAGAATGCAGGTTCGCGCGCATGCGCCACCGCCGCCGCGTAGAGCCGCGTCGCCGCCTCGGCAACTGGATCGCGCTTCCGCCAGAACGCCAGCATGGTGCCTTGCCTCATTCCTATTTCTCACACCGCGAGCTAACGCCGTTACGCGACCGCCGCAAGATGTGTCCGCGCCAGTGTGCTATCTGGATACTGGACTCTTGACGCCCGGTCGCGCCACACAGATCGGCAGACTCCAGCGGCGATGCCAGCGAGGCACCTGATGAAACACAACCAACTGAAGGCCCAGTGGCGCGCGGGCAAGCCCGTGCTGAACGGCTGGCTTTCCATAGCCAGCAGCTTCTCGGCAGAGATCATGGCGGCGCAAGGTTATGATGCGTTGACGATTGATCTGCAGCACGGTGCGCTTGAGTATCAGGCGGCGCTCGGCATGCTGCAGGCGATGCGCGCCGAACCGGTGGTGCCGATGGCGCGGGTACCGTGGCTGGATCCGGGCGCCATCATGAAGATGCTCGACGCTGGCGCCTTTGGCATCATCTGCCCGATGGTCAACAGCGCTGAGGAAGCCGCCCGCTTCGTTTCCTACATGCGCTATCCGCCGTTCGGCACGCGCAGCTTCGGGCCAACCCGCGCCAGCTTCGCCAATGGCCCCGGCTACGGCCCCGACGCCGATCAAGAAGTGATCGCGCTGGCAATGATCGAGACCGCCGAAGCGATGCTCAATCTGGAGGCGATCTGCGCCACGCCGGGTCTGGACGGCGTCTATGTCGGCCCCGCTGATTTGACGCTCGGGCTAACCGGCCGCCAGTACCGCACCGGCTTTGACCGCGACGAGCCGGAAATGGTTGCCGCGCTCAAGCGCATTGTTGCCGCCGCCCATGCCAACGGCATCAAAGCCGGCCTGCATTGCGGTACGCCCGATTATGCTGCCAAGGCAGTCGGCTGGGGCTATGACCTCGTCACCATATCCAATGATGTCCGGTTGCTGGCAGGGGCTGCCCAGGTCCATGTCACGCGCTTCCGCGAGCTTGCCGATACTGGCGCCAAGGTTGCAGCATCCACCGATGCGAAGGGATACTGAAATGCCGCGCGTCCTGGTCGCTGGTAAGTTGCATGAGCGCGGCCTGGCGGTGTTGCGGAACGCGCCCGGCATCGAGCTCGACTACGTTGAGGCGATCACGCTTGAATCCTATGTGCCGTATATGGCCAAGGCCGACGCCCTGCTGGTCCGCACGCAACCCGTAACGGCTGACGTGATCGCTGGCGCGCACAGATTGCAGATCGTCTCGCGGCACGGCGTTGGCTATGATGCGGTGGATCTGCCGGCACTCAACGCGCGCAAAATCCCGCTGACCGTTGTTGGTGATGTCAACGCCCGGCCCGTCGCCGAGCACACCCTGCTGATGCTGCTCGCGGCCGCCAAGCGCCTGCCCCGGCATGACGCTGCGATGCGCTCCGGCGATTGGAACATCCGCAACCAGTTCGCCGCCACCGAGTTAGACGGCAAGCGGCTGCTGATCGTTGGCTTTGGCCGCGTCGGCCGGCTGGTCGCGGCGATGGCCAAGCCGTTTGGCATGAGCATCGCCGCTTATGATCCGTTCCAGGCGGCCGACATGTTCGCCGGCGCTGGCGTCGAGCGCGTCGCTGACCTGCAAGCTGCGCTGCCCAGCGCCGACTTCATCACGCTGCACGTGCCCAAGACCGGCGACGGACCTCTGCTTGGCGCTGCCGAACTGGCCCGCCTGAAACCTGGCGTGGTGATCATCAACACCGCGCGCGGCGGCCTGATTGACGAGGCCGCATTGGCCGCCGCCCTCGACAACGGCACGGTCGCCGCCGCTGGCCTCGATGTGTTCGAAACCGAACCGCCAACGCCCGGGTATGGGCTGTTCTGCGACCAGCGCATCGTGCTGACGCCACACATCGCCGGCCTCACCCAGGAGTGCGCGATCCGCATGGCAGTGGTTTCGGTGCAGAACATCCTCGACCACTTCGCCGGTAAGCTCAGGTCCGACCTGGTCGTCAACCGGGTTGAAATCGGCATGGCCTGAGGTTGCTCAGGTGGAGCAGGCTGGTATTGATCGCGGCGGCTTCATGCTATCTTGCGGCTTAACGTTGCAAATGTGAGCACGACCTTGGTCGAACTGTCACGCATCAGCGCCGTTCCCGCGATTTGCGGCGGACGACCATGCATTCGTGGCACCCGAATGCGCGTCCGCGATGTTCTGGATCTGCTCGCCTCCGGCGCCGAGCGCGAAGAAATCCTGACCGACTACCCCTTTCTCCAGGACGCCGATATCACGGCAGCTTTGAACTATGCCTCGCGCCAGACCGATCTGGTGGTGATCGCGACGGCGTAGGCAATCCTCCCACCGCTCCGGTTCGCCCAAGATCGACGCGTTTCCTCGGCGGCCAACCAGCGCGTCACGCGGCGGCGCTGGCGCGCGCCTGGAACAATGCGCCGTCGCTCTGCTTCGCGAGCATCGTTTCCAGCTCGACGTCCAGGTCGTAGATCAGGCCTTCGGGCGCGTAGTCGGCGACCGCGACGTATTCCTCGCTGTTGCTCATCATGCGATGCAGCAATGTATGGCCGAAGCCCTTCCGCTTCGGCGGCGCCACGCGTGGGCCCATTGACTCGCGCCATCGCAGCCGGAACCGGTTGCCATCTTCGCCGCTTTCGACGACCCAGCTGATCGAAACCTTGCCGCCCGGCACTGAAAGCGACCCATGCTTCGTGGCATTGGTGGTAAGTTCATGAATCACCAACGCGAACGTTTGTGCGGCGCTGGCGTTGAGCACAAGATCAGGTCCGCGTGTAACTGTGACACCGTGGTGCTGTTCGCATTCCCGGGTGATGAGCTTGTGCAGCGGTGCGCCTTGCCAGTTGGTCTCTGTGAGCGAGGCATAAGCCCGCGAAATAGCCTCCAGGCGGCTTAGCAAGGCATGCCGCATCGGCTCGACAGGCTGGTCATCGATCAAGCTACGCGCGGTCACGGATTGAATCACAGTGATCAGGTTCTTGGTGCGATGGATCAGTTCCATATTCAAGAGTTTTTGGGTTGCCTCGGCGCGCTTCTGCTCCGAGATATCCTGCCAGATCGTGCCAACCGCAACGACTGTGCCGTCTGGATCAGTTACAGGATAGGCATGACCGCTGAAATGCCGCGTCGAACCCAAAGCGTCACCAGCGGAATTGAGCTGATCCTGGATCTCGATATCGCTGATCGTCACACCCGTTTCTAGGATCTTCCGGTATAGTGGTTCGAGTTGCGCGCTGCCGTCAGGATATATCTCAGACAATGACTTGCCAATATGTGCATCGATCGGAAACCCATTCATGTGCGCCAAACGCTCGCTGACACGCACATAGCGCAAGTTGCGATCGAACATGCCGAGCCCAATCGGCGATTGCCGGTAAAGTTGTTCGACTTCAGCGGCACGGCGCAGCGCCAGTTCCGTAGTTCGGATTAATTGCTCCTCGACGCGCTTGCGTCGCGAAATATCGATAATGATGCCGATCCAGCCAATAACTTCACCAGCGGAGCCGTAGCTTGGACACGTCCGCTCGAGCACATGCCGCCACTCGCCAGTATGGTGCCAAAGCCGATACTCGAATGCCCCCTCCATACCGGTCGCAACAATATTCTTCCATGTTGTGAGAAATGTGGTGCGATCATCGGGATGGATTGCGTTCAGCCAGTTCATCCCAAGGTAGTCTTCGAGAGCCTGCCCGGTGAACTGCCGCCAGCTCGGCGAATCCTCAACCACTTCGCCATACCGGTCGAGCGTATAGACCGCCTGCTTCATGATGTTGACGAGCGTTTCCAGCGAAACCCTGCCATCGACAACAGGGCCTTGTGTCTGGCAATCCATGTGCATCGCTGCCTTCTGCCTGTCCGCCGCTCCGCATTCCAAACAAGTAAGGATCAGCTTGCATAGATGTGCGCGTGACCCGCATGCACAGCTGCGGCCATCTGCACGTTATCCAAGCCGCATCTCTGCTTGGCTTCGAAGAACAACGCTTGGCTGACTACCGCGCTGACTTGTTCAGCGCGGAACGGCTTGGTGACAAGGAAAGTCGGTTCTGGCCGCAAGCCCGTCAGCAGCCGTTCGGGGTATGCCGTGATGAAGATGACGGGAACGCGCACGATTTCGAGAATCTCGTTGACGGCATCGATGCCGCTGCTGCCGTCGGCGAGTTGGATATCGGCCAGGATGAGTTTGGGGCGTCGCCGCGTCGCTTCCTTGATCGCCAGCCGCTTGGTCCGCACGACGGATGTCACGAAATGTCCGAGACGCACCATCAGGTCTTCAAGTTCAAAGGCGATGAGCAGTTCGTCCTCAATAATCAGCACATCGGTTGCGAGTTGCCGGGACACTTCCCGGTGTGCGCTCGCCATCAGCAGGGCGAATTCATGCTCGTCGGTTTCAAGAATTTCAGCAGCTTCAGCATGGGTGAAACCCTCGATCGTTACCAGCAGGAAAGCCGGGCGGGAGAGGTCGTCCAAGGCCGCGAGATGCGCGTCCTGAGCCAATCGGGTTTCACTCGGCAACATCAGACCCGTAATGTGGTCGCGGACCGGACTGCGCCAAATTCGCAGGAACACGCGATAAAGAACATGACGCGGTTCGGTGTGAAGATTATTCAGGTTCTTGTCGGTTGCCAAGGCTTGCAGCGTTGTCATAACCAAAACGTCGCCGGCTTTCTGATTGCCCGTCAACAGCCGCGCATAGCGGCGAAGGTACGGTAATGTCGACACGAAGGCGTTGTGGTCCAGCATGTTGTGCAGCCCCTTGAAATCAATTGCGTCAGTTGAACAACAGTTGGTCAGCAAGATTAATGAACGCAGAAGGTAATCGATTACCTGTCTAAAACTAGGTAGCTACCCAGGCGGTGCCGACGCGGCTATGATGCGCTGCCATTCGCGTGCTCCGACGGGCATGAACCAGGGCAACCACTGGGCGCTTCACACTCCCTTGACAAAAACTTGTTACGCTGAAAGTGGAGTTAGTCTGTGAGTGAGCGCCGATGTCACCCGTGTTCAAGTCTGATATGGCGGCCGATATGCAGATTGAGCGTATGCTCGGCGACCAATTGCGCGCGACCACGCTCGTTGACCCCATCGAGGCGCTGCCGCCTGAATGGCTGGAAATGATTGCGCGGACCGGGATCGGCGCGAAAGGTGACCCGGCAATCGATGGGAAGGCGACATGATGTTCATCTTCGGCCATCGCCGCCATCAGCAATAGCGCGCGGGCTAGCGTTCCGACACCAACACTTGGTCCCCGGATTTCTGGCCGCCGTCGACGCGACGTGTCCCTCCACGCTCACGTCCGCCCGAGATCGACGCGCTCCTCGGCGGCGAAGCGTTCCAATTCAGCGCGCGGGTCGCTCATATCATCCGCCAGCCAGCCGGTCATGCGGCGGCGCAGTTTGGCGGCGTCGAGCGACAGCACCATCGCCTTAACGGGACCGAGGCTGGCCGGCGCCATCGACACCGACCGCATGCCAACGCCGAGCAGCGCCATCGCCTCAAGCGGGCGGCCCGCCATCTCGCCGCACAGTGTGACCGGCTTGTCGTGCCGCTCCGACGCGGCGACGATCTGGGCGAGCGCCCGCAGCACCGGCAGCGACAATGAATCGTAGCGGCCGGCCAGCCGGGCATTGTTGCGGTCGGCGGCGAACAGGAACTGCACCAGGTCGTTGCTGCCGATGGAGGCGAAGTCGGCGATGGCGAATAGCCGGTCGAGTTGCATGAGCAGCGCCGGCACTTCGATCATGGCGCCAATATAGATGCGCGCCGCCGCCGGCCAGCCAAAGCGCGCCGCCATGCTCAGCTCGTCATCGACGATAGCGCGGGCCCGCACATATTCCGACGGCTCGGTGATCATCGGCAGCATGACGCGCAGGTCGCGACCCGACGCCGCTTTCAGCAGCGCCCGGATTTGCGCGCGGAACAAGGCCGAGCGATCCAGCGTCATGCGGATCGCCCGCCAGCCCATGGCCGGGTTCTCTTCCTTGTCATGCCGGAGATAAGGCAGCAGCTTGTCGCCGCCGATGTCGAGCGTGCGGAACACCACGGGACGGTCGCCCGCCGCCTCGATGATGCGCCGGTAGATGCTCGCCTGTTTGTCCTTGAGCAGGATGTTCGGCGACAGCATGAACTCCAGTTCCGTGCGGAACAGGCCGATGCCGTCAGCGCCGGATTCCTCCAGATGCGGGATGTCGACCAGCAACCCGGCATTGATGTTGAGCGCGATGCGCGTGCCGTCGCGCGTCACCGCCGGCTGATCGCGCAGGCCCTGATAGCGCTGCTGCCGCTTGGCGCGGAAGCGTGCCTTGTCGGCGTAGGCGGCGATCACCTCGGGCGACGGTCGCAAGTGCGCCTCGCCCGATTCAGCATCGACGATGACCGCGTCACCAGGTTCAACGCTTTCGACGATGCGCTCGGCCTGACCGATCGCGGCAATGCCCAGCGCCTTGGCGACAATCGCGACATGGCTCGAGGCGCCACCTTCCTCGATAATCAGGCCGCGCACCTTGGTGCGGTCATAGTCGAGCAGTTCGGCAGGCCCCATGCCGCGCGCCACCAGGATGGTGTCATCGGGCAGCGCGTCCCCCGCCGCCGTGCCGGTGCGGCCAACCAGGATGCGCAACAGCCGGTCCGACAGGTCATCAAGATCGCGGAAACGCTCGCGCCAATAGGCATCGGCCTTGCGCAGCATGCGCGCGCGGGTGTCGTTGCGCACCCGCTCGACCACGGCTTCTGCTGTCAGACCCGAGCCCACTGCTTCCTGCAGGCGATTGATCCAGCCGCTGTCATGGGCGAACAGGCGGTAGGTTTCCAGCACCTCGCGATGCTCGCCGGGACCCGCCAGATCGCGCCGCGCCAGCATGTCGTCAATGGTCAGCCGCAATGTTTCGATGCCAGCATCGAGTCGCGCCCGCTCGCGCTCGGGGTCATCGGCCAGCAGGGTCTTCACGACGACGCGTGGCTCATGCAGCACGACGTGGCCGAGCGCGATGCCTTCCGACAGCACCTGGCCCTTGACCACGCCGGGACGCGTCGTTGCCGCCGTCTGGCCCGGTCCCAGCGCGCCGGCGACGTCGCCCGACGCAAGATGCTCGGCGAGCACCATGGCGGTGGTTTCGAGCGCTTCCACCTCGTCATCGATGTAATGGCGCGGCGTGCGGTTCTGCACCACCAGGACGCCGAGCACATTGCCTGAGCGCAATACCGGCACGCCAAGGAACGAGTGATAGACCTCCTCGCCCGTCTCGGGCCGGAAGGAAAAGGCCGGATGCGTCTGCGCTTCCGACAAGTTGACCGGCTCAGCCTGTTCGGCAATCAGACCGACCAGCCCCTCGCCGCGCTTCATGTGCGTCTGGTGCACGGCGTCGTGATTGAGGCCTTCGGTGGCAAACAGCTCAAGCGAACCGTCCTGACGCCGCACATATATGGAACAGACCTCGGCGACCATCAGATTGGCGATCTGGCGGACGATACGGTCAAGCCGCTCCTGACCCGTGCCACGTTCCGCCATGATCTGGCGCAAACGGCGGATGAGGATCATCGGTCCCTGGTCAGCAGGCGGCATCAGCGACGACTTCCTCTCGGCTCGATCGCCCCAGAACCCCCATGGGCTCAAAGGCCGCGCAGGGCCTGACCATTCCCTTCCGTCGACGGACCACAGCAAGGTTGAATGGCCGGACCGTGACGCAATCCACAGCCACGCGGTCACAGGCATGACGGCTCACGCGTGCCCCCCCCGCTTAGACCGCCAGAACTGGCGCGGCAAGGGGGACACTGCGCGATTGCGGCGTCGTCGCGATCTGGATGATCGACCAGCCGACGCAGTCATGCTAGACTCCTGCGCTTGAGGTGTACCGTGAACCATCTGTCTAAACGCTTGGAGCAGGCTTTCGACACAGCCAGCAAACTAACACCCGACCAGCAGGACCTGTTGGCGATGGAATTGCTCGACCGCGCAGAAGCGCTGACAGCGCCGGCCACCAAGCTGTCGGCCCAAGAGAGGTCCGAACTTGAGGCGGAACTGGGCGCGGCGCGGCGCGGTGAACTCGCGACCATCGACGACGTCGCGTCGATGTACTTAAAGTACGGACAGTGAAGATCCGCTATCGGCCCAAGGCCGTTGCGCAACTCGACGCCATCTTTGCCTACCTCTTCGCACGCAGCCCTGCTGGCGCTAGCAAGGTCATCGCCACGATCAAGCAGTCCATCGACCGTCTCGCCGATTTCCCTCAGGCAGCGCGGCAAAGCGAGGTTCCGGGCATTCGCGAGCTGGTGATCGTGCGCTATCCGTACATCGTTTTCTACACCGTCGACGAGGCAGCGGCGGAGGTGCAAATCCTGCGAGTACGCCACACCTCGCAAGACCCGGCGCACCATCTGGAATGATCCGATCTGGCGCCACAAGCCAACATCCGGGCAGCGTGCGGAACGCTCTGTCCGTTCCAGTGCAGCTGGCACAATTCTGCGGCAGTCATTAGAGGCCCAGGCGACGAGCCTCTGCTTCCCAGCTCATACGGTCCTTCTCCTCAATTGTCTTTTCGGCTTGGACCAGAACTTGCTGCGCGCACTGCCACGGTTCTCTGTAGATGTCTGATCCGGAAAAACGAAAAAATATTCAGACCGCGCTCCTGGGTTGCGCGGTCCCGTGATTTGTCTCTGGTTGCCTGTTCCTTGGTTTTTTCATGAAACTCGCGCCCATCACACTCAATCGCGATGCACAGGGTCGCGCACGGCAAACCTCCGGCATCATGTGCAACAGTATTGCCACCAACGACGAAGTCGACCTTTCGGGACGGCCCACTGTTTCCGAGTTGGAACTGGGGTATAATAAAGAATGCGGAAGTTGATACAGCCTGCTGAAGTGACAGACAAATGATCGCGTTAGGCTGTCGTGCTCCGGTCCAAACGAGGGCGGAAAGTAATTGTTGCTCAATTGGGCTGTCGCATTCATGCACGCATCAGTCCAATGATGTCGCGCCAAGCTCAAAATACGTTCATAGGCACTCTCGCGCGATTTTCGAAGAAAGCGATTGGCTCCCTCTTCGAAGACTAAGGCGGCTTTGTTGTCAATAGTCACGCGTCTCACCTTTGCGGTCACGTGCCATCTGCGAGAATCCTGATTCCTTCAGCCATCAAGGCCCCCAACCACCGCTGGGTCAAAGCCGGTCTCAGAACCTGATCAAGCCGCATCCAGCCCATAGACCGTATGCAGCGTCCTGACCGCCAGCTCGGTGTAATCGGCGTTGATCAGGACGCTGGTCTTGATCTCGGAGGTGGAGACCGCCTGGATGTTGATGCCCTTGGCGGCGAGCGCCTTGAACATGGTCGCGGCGACGCCGGCGTGGCTGCGCATGCCGATGCCAATCACGGAAACCTTGACCACATCGGTGGAATGGCGCAGTTCGCGATAGCCGATCGCCTTCTTGGCCTTGCCCAGCACATCGATGGCGCGTTGCAGATCGGCATTGGTGACGGTGAAGGTCATGGCGGTATGTTCGCCGTCCTCCGACACGTTCTGCACGATCATGTCGACATTGATGTTGGCGTCAGCGAGCGGCCCGAAAATGGAAGCTGCGATGCCCGGCTTGTCGTCGATGCCAAACAACGTCACCTTGGCCTCGTCCTTGGCATAGGCGATGCCGCTCACGACCTGCTTTTCCACAATCTCATCCTCGTCACAAACCAACGTACCCGCGTCGTCCCAGTGCCCGTCGCGCACCGGTTTCAAAGTCTCCGGCGCCTCGAAACTAGAGCGCACCCGCAGGCGCACGCCCTTGACCATGGCCAGCTCCACAGAGCGGATCTGCAGCACCTTGGCACCAAGCGAGGCCATCTCCAGCATCTCTTCATACGAGATGCGCGCCATCCGCTTGGCCTTCGGCACCATGCGCGGATCAGTGGTATAGACGCCGTCGACGTCGGTGTAGATGTCGCACAGGTCGGCTTTCAGCGCCGCCGCGATCGCCACAGCGCTGGTGTCGGAGCCGCCGCGGCCCAATGTCGTAATGCGGCCGGTCTCTGGCTCGACGCCCTGGAAACCGGTGATTACAGCAACTTCGCCTTTGGCCATGCTGGCGGCGAGCGCTGTGCCGGGTACGTCAATCATGCGCGCGACGCCATGTGCGGCGTCGGTCTTGATCGGGATCTGCCAGCCCTGCCAGGACCGCGACGGCACGCCGATCGCCTGCAACACAATCGCCAGCAGCCCGGCGGTGACTTGTTCGCCCGTGGAGACCACCGCGTCATACTCGCGCTGATCGTACAGCTCGTTGGCCTCGCGCACCCAGGCGACCAGCTGATTGGTGGCGCCCGACATGGCAGAAACGACGACGGCGACCTGGTTGCCGGCGTCGACCTCGCGCTTGACGTGCCGCGCCACGACGCGAATGCGCTCGACATTGGCGACCGAAGTGCCGCCGAATTTCATCACCAGAACAGCCATGGATCCACGCTCGGGGCCGGCCGCTTCGTGAACGGAAGCGGTCAGTGTTGTCGTTGCGGCAAAGGCCGATGAAGCGCTGTGCCCGGAGGCCCGCCGCTGTCGCGTCACCGCATAAACCGGCGGGCGCGAAGGGGCAAGGAGAAAGGCCGGAAACTGGCGCAAGACAACCGGGGTCAGGCACTTACGCGCCGCCGTACCGTGGTGGGCATGACCGCTGTCCAGGCGCGTAAGTGCCTGACCCCGCCTGTCTGACTAGCAGCGACTGCCTCGCCATCCCCAACCCAGCAACGCGGCCCCATTGTCGCCAGCCGGGCGGTGCTATAGTCGACTTGCATGACCATGATTCCGAAACAGAACGCGAACGCCGATGGCGTCAGTGCGCAACCGGCGCACAACGGGCTCAGCATCTCGCAGCGCGCACTGCGGGCCGTCAGTGTGCCCTATCTCGAGGGCCTGAACGCTGAGCAGCGATCGGCGGTGGAAGCCATTGACGGGCCGGTGCTGGTGCTGGCGGGCGCCGGCACGGGCAAAACGCGGGTGCTGACGACGCGCATCGCACACATCCTGGCGACCGGCCGGGCGCGTGCGCACGAGATCCTGGCGGTGACATTCACCAATAAGGCGGCGCGCGAGTTGAAGGAGCGCATTAGCCGGCTGGTCGGCGGCTCCGTGGAAGGAATGCCGTGGCTTGGCACCTTCCATGCCATTGGTGTCAAGATCCTGCGGCGCCACGCCGAACTAGCCGATCTGAAGTCCGGCTTCACCATCCTCGACACCGACGATCAAATTCGGCTGCTCAAGCAATTGCTGGAAGCTGACGAGCTTGACACTAAGCGTTGGCCGCCGCGCCATCTCGCCAACCTGATTGATGGCTGGAAGAACCGGGGATTGACGCCCGGCGAGGTGCCGAAGGGCGAGGGCATACCGTTCGGCAACGGCCGTGGCGTTGCACTTTACACGGCTTATCAGGTCCGGCTGAAGGAGCTGAACGCGGTCGATTTCGGCGATCTGCTGATTGAGTGCCTCAGGCTGTTCAAGAACCACCCGGACGTCCTGGAGCAGTACCAGCGCCGCTTCCGCTATATCCTGGTCGATGAGTATCAGGACACCAATGTTGCGCAATATCTGTGGTTGCGTCTGCTGTCACAGCAACCGCCGGGTTCGCCGCCACCGAACATCGCCTGTGTCGGTGACGATGATCAGTCGATCTATGGCTGGCGCGGCGCCGAAGTTGACAACATCCTGCGCTTTGAGGTGGATTTTCCCGGCGCTGTCGTCGTCCGGCTGGAGCGTAACTACCGTTCCACCGGGCACATCCTCGGCGCGGCGTCGGGGCTGATTGCGCACAATCGGGGCCGGCTCGGCAAGACCTTGCGCACCGACGACGCCGACGGCGAGCCAGTGGTGGTTGAGGGCGTCTGGGATGACAGCGAGGAAGCCCGGCGCATTGGTGAAACCATTGAAGAGCTGCAACGGCGCGGTCACAAGCTCGACGAGGTGGCAATTCTGGTCCGTGCCTCGTTCCAGATGCGCGCGTTTGAAGACCGCTTCATCACCATGGGCCTGCCCTATCGCGTGATCGGTGGCCCGCGCTTCTATGAGCGCCAGGAAATCAAGGACGCGATCGCCTATCTCGAATTGCTGGTCAATCCGGCGCACGATCTGAAGTTTGAGCGGATCGTCAACGTGCCGAAGCGCGGCCTTGGCGATTCCACGGTGCAGCTGATCCACAACCACGCCCGCAAGCGCGAGACGTTCCTGCTGCAGGCGGCGCGCGAGCTGGCGCAATCCAACGAGTTGAAGCCGAAGCCGCGCAAGACGCTGACCGACCTGATCGCCAATTTTGATCGCTGGCGCTCGCGCCTTGACGACCTGCCGCACACCGAGCTCGCCGAGCTGGTGCTTGACGAGTCCGGTTACACGGCGATGTGGCAGCAGGACAAGTCGCCACAAGCTCACTCAAGGCTGGAGAACCTCAAGGAACTGGTCCGCTTCATGGCCGATTTCGAGAACCTCGGCGGTTTCCTGGAGCACGTATCCTTGGTGATGGATGCCGTGTCAGGAGATGACGGCGACCGGGTCAACCTGATGACGCTGCATGGTGCCAAGGGTCTGGAGTTCGATACGGTGTTCCTGCCCGGCTGGGAGGAGGGCTTGTGTCCGCACCAGCGCAGCCTCGACGAGAGCGGCAATGCTGGTTTGGAGGAAGAGCGGCGGCTGGCACATGTTGGCTTAACGCGTGGCCGAAAACTGGTGCACATCACGTTCACGCAGAACCGCCGCGTGCATGCCTTGTGGCAATCGGCGGTGCCGTCGCGCTTTATCGACGAATTGCCGATGCAGCACGTGCGGGTGGTGGAAGCCACAGGGCCAGGCGCGGCGCTGGGCGGCTATGGCCGCAGCCGTTTTGAGGCGCCGGCCGCCGGCTTCCGCAACAGCTACGAGACGCCCGGCTGGCAGCGCGCCCAGGCGCAATGGGCCAAGGACGCCCAGCGCACGATGCAGCAGCAAGACGGCAGCGGGCCGGCTAGTGGTTTCGCTGGCGGATCAGGCTTCGCTGGCCCCATGCCCGGCGGCGCCCGGTCTGCCCGCGCCACTCCAGGCCGCGCGCCGCGCACCATCAACGGCGATCTGGTAGCATCCAGCAGCGCATCGGTGTCCGCCTACACCGTCGGCGAACGTGTCTACCACGACAAGTTCGGCTACGGCGATGTCGCCGAGGTCGACGGCAACAAGCTGACCGTGGAGTTCGATCAGTCCGGCCGCAAACGCGTTGTCGACACCTTCCTGGCCCGCGGCTGAGCCGGCCAAAGTCAGGACGGCCTCGATAGCGGAATTGTTGGGTGCGAAACGGCCTGAAGATGGCCTTTCGCACCCAACACAACGGAACTCTGGCCGTGGTTCACTGGTTGTGCGAACTGTCCTGACCATGCGCACAGAGCTGTTTGACTTCCAGTTGCCCGAGGCACGCATCGCGCTGACGCCGGTCAACCCGCGCGACGCTGCGCGGATGCTGGTTGTCCAGCCGGATGCTGAGACCTGCATGTTCGACCACCATGTCCGCGACCTGCCGCGGTTCCTCAATGCCGGCGACGTGTTGGTGGTCAACGACACCCGGGTGATCCGCGCCGAACTGAGCGGCGAGCGATCACGCGATGGCAGCCACGCGCTGGTCAGCGTCACGTTGCATAAGCGCCTTGATGGCTGCCGCTGGAAAGCCTTCGCGCGGCCCGCCAAGCGGTTGCAAGCCGGAGATCGCATCCGCTTCGGCCATGGCAACAGTTCATGCTTAACCGGCGCGCTCGACGCGACAGTGGAAGCCCGTGACGCTGGCGAAGTCATACTCGCCTTCGACTACACTGATGTTGTGCTTGATGAAGCCATCGCTGCCGTCGGCGCCATGCCGTTACCACCCTACATTGCTGGCAAGCGCCCGCCCACGCCCGAAGACGCCGAGCGCTATCAGACCGTGATGGCAGCGCGGGACGGCGCCGTTGCTGCTCCAACGGCTGGGTTGCATATGACTCATAAGCTGCTTGCGGCGCTGCAAGCACAGGGCATCGGCATCGCCACTGTCACCCTGCATGTCGGCGCTGGCACCTTTCTGCCGATGAAAGCCGATGACACAGCCGATCATGTCATGCATGCGGAATGGGGCGAGGTCAGCGCCGCCACCGCTAGCCAGATCAACGCCGCACGCGCGTGCGGCGGCCGGATCGTCGCGGTTGGCACCACCTCGCTGCGGTTGCTGGAGAGCGCCGCCAGCACCGACGGGCGGGTGCACCCTTTCGCCGGCGATACAGCGATCTTCATCACACCCGGCTATCGCTTTCGCGCCGTCGATCTGCTGCTGACCAACTTTCACTTGCCGCGGTCGACCCTGTTCATGCTGGTTGCCGCGTTCAGTGGACTCGACACCATGCATTCGGCCTATGCGCATGCTATCGCCAACGGCTATCGCTTTTACTCTTATGGCGACGCTTCGCTGCTCTATCCGGTTGACCGCACCACATGACCGAACCCCAATTCAGCTTTGCCCTGGCGGCTACAGATGGCCGCGCCCGCACTGGCGCCATCTCGACACCGCGCGGCGCCATCCGCACGCCGGCCTTCATGCCGGTTGGCACCGCAGGCACCGTCAAGGCTATGTTCCTGGACGACGTCGCCGGCGCTGGGGCCGATATCATCCTCGGCAATACCTATCATCTGATGCTGCGGCCTGGCCCCGAGCGCGTGGCGCGGCTTGGCGGCCTGCACAAACTGATCGGTTGGCAACGCCCAATCCTGACGGATTCTGGCGGCTTCCAGGTGATGTCGCTGGCCAAGTTGAGGAAGCTCGATGAGAAAGGCGTGACCTTCCGCTCGCACATCGATGGTTCCAGCCACAGCCTGACGCCGGAGCGCTCCATCGAGATCCAATGCCTGCTCGGCGCTGACATCCAGATGCAACTCGACGAGTGCCTTGAGCTGCCGGCGGAACCGGCCGAAGTCGCACGGGCCATGGAACTGTCGCTGCGCTGGGCCGAGCGGTCCAAGGCGGCGCATCTGCGCATGCGGGCGTCGGGCCAGGCGCTGTTCGGCATCGTCCAGGGTGGCACCGACCTTGCCATGCGTGAACAATCTGCCCGTGCCCTGGTCAATATGGACCTGCCTGGCTATGCTATTGGCGGGCTAGCCGTTGGTGAACCCCAGTCCGTGATGATCGACACCATTGCCGCGACAACGCCACATCTGCCCACTGACAAACCGCGCTACCTTATGGGCGTTGGGACGCCCCAAGACATCCTGCTGGCGGTGGAACAAGGCATCGACATGTTCGATTGCGTGATGCCGACGCGCGCCGGCCGGCATGGCCTCGCTTACACTTGGGATGGTAAGCTCAACCTGAAAAATGCCGTCCACGCCGAGGATAGCGCCCCGATTAATCCGGCCTCGGACTGCCCGGCCACCCGCGATTACGCCCGCGCCTTTCTGCACCATCTCGTCAAATGCGAGGAAATGCTCGGCGCCATGCTGCTGACCTGGAGCAATATCGCCTTCTATCAGTCCTTGATGGCCGGCATCCGCGCGGCAATCGCAGCAGGACGTTTCCAGGACTTCAAGGCCGAGACGCTGGCCCGGATGGCGAAGAAGTAAAGGCCGCGTGCGATCACAAAGGCCACTAGCCAGCGGACTGTGCGGCGGGATTGCAAGCCCTCCTGACAAGTTCCGCGCTATCTGATAGTTTCTGCGCATGACGATCGTAAGAAAACTCGTAAAATCAAGCACTGACCCGGTCTCTGGCGGTTTCTACACCGTCAAGGAAGCGGCCAGATTGCTCAACATTGCGCAACCGGCACGGGTCAAGGATTGGCTACACGGCCGCAAGGATACGTCAACGGGGCCAGTCCTAAAGCGCCAGTATGATCCCCTTTCGACGGCATATGAAGTTGGATTTTGGGACCTTCTGGAAGTACGATTCGTTGAACATTTTAGATCTCAGGGTATCAGCCTACAGTCACTTAGAAAAGCTGCTGCAACGGCGCGTGACGTACTGAAACAACAACATCCGTTTGCATTGTCAAAGGCACAATTCATCACCGATCGGCGGGCTATTTTCCTTCAGACCGCCCAACAATTGAACGATACTGCTTTATTAAACCTCGTAACACGACAGTATGCGATGTACGTCGTGTTTGAAGATGTACTCGATCGTGGTATGAGTTTTGATCCAGGAGATGGACTAGCGCGCGAGTGGAGGCCACGCGTTAAAGAGTTCCCAAGTATCGCTCTTAATCCGATCGTTGCATTCGGACAACCAGCCGTCACTCCATTTGGGGTTCCAACGTCAACAATATTCAAGACCTGGAAGGCGGAACAAGGCAGTTATGCTGCAGTCTCAGAGTGGTACGAGATCGAAGAATCGCTGGCTCGCCAGGCAGTCGAGTTCGAGATTGGGCTACCCAATTGAAGATGCGAGCTGACGAGAATGTATCGCAACGGATTGTTCAAGCTATTCGGGTTCTGGGTTTGCGAGATGGCTGGGAACTAACTCATGTGAGAGAGTTTCATGGGGCCCGAACTGCCGATGAAACGTGGCTGCCGCAGTTCGCCTTAAGTGGTGGAAAAGCCATTCTTACAGGTGATGCAAACATACTTAAACGTCCTCATCAGCTGATCGCGGTTCGCGATACCGGACTTGTGTGTGTCGTTCTATCCAGCGGATGGATGCAAGCAAGACGCCACGAGCAAGCTGCGAACATCATCTATTGGTGGCCTCGCATTGAATCGGCTGTCGAGAACTCAAAGAGTGGCGATTGCTGGCCGATTCCGTTCAAATTTGATGGCTCTGCACTGGAGAAGAAATTCATTGACTATGACAAGGCCGCAAAAGCAGTTGGTGTTAATAAACGCTGAAGTGCGTTTAACGACTGTCTTCGGCAGCACTTGCCGCTTTTCGGTTACACCTCCATCCACCACAGGCACGCGGCCGCCAGCACGAAGGACAGCGTCATCACGGCGAGCATTGGCACGGCGCTGGTGATGGCGGTGGCGGCAGACAGCGTGCCGAGGATGGCGCCAACCAGCATCTGCAGGGCGCCGCTGAAGCCGGCGGCAGAGCCCGCCAGGGTTGGCGAGGCGTTCATGGCGGTGGCCATGGTGGAAGGGATGGTCATGCCGTTGGACGCGGCGAGGACGATCATCGGCAGGAACAGCGCGGCGGGATGCTGCCAGTCGGCGAGCAGCCACAGGAAGACAATGCCGGCCGCCGCCACTGCCATGCCAGTGCGGATCATGAAGCGGGCGCCCAGCCGTTCCGACAGGCGTCCGCTGATAAAGTTGCCGAGGCTGTAGCCGAGCGCTGGCAGGATGCACCATAGACCGTACTCCATGGCGCTGCGGCCGAACACTGCCTGCACCACATGCGGCGCCGTGCCAACAAACGCAAAGAAGATGCCGGCTGCGAACGCCATGTTGCCGGCCGCTGCCAGGAACGAACGCTGGCGGAACAGGTGCGTGGCGTTGGCCACGATCGGCATGAAGCCGCGCGCCTGATCGGCGGCCATGGGTGGATGCGTCTCGCCAAGCCGCACCCAGGTCCAGGCGAATAACGCCGCGCCCGCCAGCGTCAGGAACCAGAAGATGGCGCGCCAGTGCAGTGCCGTGGCGATAACACCACCGAACCAGGGCGACAGCATCTGCGCCAGCGCCATCGCCATGGTCAGATAGCCAATGGCGCTCGCTGCCCGGCTGCGGCCATAGATGTCATGGGCGATGGTGCGGCCGAGCACCAGGCCGGCCGCCCCGCCTGCTGCCTGGATGACGCGGCCGAGGATCATGATGCTAATGCTCGGCGCCACAGCCGCAATGGCGCTGCCGATCACGAACAGCGAAAAGCCCGCCAGCATGACCGGGCGCCGTCCGTAGCGGTCAGAGAGGGGACCGAGGAACAGTTGCGACACTCCGAATGCGATCAGCGACGCTGTCAGCGCCAATTGCGCGACGCCATAGGTTGTGCCGAAATAGGTAGTGATGGCAGGCAGCGCTGGCAGCATGGCGTTCATGGCGAACGGGCTGGCGGTCGCCAGGCCAACCAGCAGCATGAACGGAGCGGCGCCGGCAGCAGCCAACGGCACTGCTTCTACCACGCGCAGTGCTTGACTGTCCCTCACCGGTACTCCGGCGCGACGCTGAACAGCAGGCGCGCGGGCGCATCCGATGTGTTGAAGAACATATGCCGGCAGTTGCCCGGAATGAACGCCGTGTCGTCAGCGCGCATCTCCCACCACGAACCGTCGTGATCGGGCAAGTGCACGTTCACCTGACCCTCCAGCACATACATCACCTTGTCGCCGAGATGACTGATCGCCTCGCTCTGCTGGCCCTTGTAGAGGTCGATCGTGCCCGTTGTCAGCATCCTGGTGGAAACCACGAGGTCGACGCGCATCGGCCGCGTTTCGCCAACAATCTCGGACACTGCCTGCCCCTTCTTGACCAGGGTGGCGCGGGCCTTACTCGCGCGCTCGCCTGGCACATGGCCGTGGATCAGTCCGTCTTCGGCATAACGGATCGACTTCAGCCAGGGCTGCTTGATCGCATAGGCCTCCACCGCCACCGTCGTCCGTGGCGTCAGGCCCTCAATGATGCGGCACTCCTCGTGGCCAAAGTTGTAGCCCCAATGCCAAGTGTTCGGCGGGAAGTAGAGGCAGTCGTCCTTCTCGAGCACGTGCACCTCGCCGGTTTCCGGGCAATGGAACGTGAACTGCCCCTTCAGGCAGTAATAGGTCTCGGCGCAATTGTAATAGGTCTTGAAATCCGGTGAGTTGCCGAAGCGGGCGCCGACATTCATCGAAAACGCCATCATGTGGATCTTCGCCGACGACCCATAAATCCAGTCGGACACATAGCCAGCTTGTTCGTCGCCCCACAGGAAGCGCTTGGCGTCGCGGGCGGGAATGAAGGTTGGCTCAGCATAGGTGATGCCCGTGGGCCCTTGCGGGCGCAGGTCCTTCTTGGCCATCGTGGGTGTCTCCGGGGTAAGAGTAGAGCGCTAGCAGGCGACACCGACGCAGCGGCCGTCAAGGCCAAACTAACCGGTAGGGTGCGAAAGGCCGCTGGCCGTATCGCACCAACCGCCGACATCACGGGCACGGAACTTCAGGTCAGAAAACTGTGTGCTTGCGAGCCGCCGGCCGCAAACCGGTGCGATACGGCCAGGGGCCTTTCGCACCCTACGGTTCGCCGATCACCGTCATGCCGCCCATATAGGGCACGAGAATTTCGGGCACCGCTACGGTACCATCGGCACGTTGGTTGTTCTCCAGCACGGCCACCAGCGTGCGGCCGACGGCGAGCCCGGAGCCGTTCAGCGTGTGCACGAAGCGCATGTCGGCGGGCTTGCCGGCGGGGCCCGATTTGGGCCGGTAGCGCGTCTGCATGCGCCTTGCCTGAAAGTCGCCGCACACCGTGCAGCTGGAAATCTCGCGATAGGCGTTCTGGCCGGGCAGCCAGACCTCGATGTCATAGGTCCGCTGGGAGGCAAAGCCCATGTCGCCGGTGCACAGCAGCATGGTGCGGTGGGCGAGGTTGAGGCGCTTCAGCACTTCCTCCGCCGCCGCCGTCATGCGCTCGTGTTCGGCGCTGGACTGCTCCGGCGTGGTGATGGAGACGAGTTCGACTTTGGAGAACTGGTGCTGACGGATCATGCCGCGCGTATCGCGGCCGGCCGCCCCTGCCTCGGAGCGGAAGCACGGCGTCCAGGCGGTCATGCGCATCGGCAGCGCCGCCTCGTCGAGGATCTGCTCGCGCACGTAATTGGTCAGCGAGACTTCTGCGGTTGGGATCAGCCAGTGATCGGTTGTGGTGCGGAACAAGTCATCAGCGAACTTAGGCAGGCTGCCGGTGCCATAGGCGGCAGCTTCGCGCACCAGCAGGGGCGGCACATACTCGGTGTAACCAAACTCGGTCGTGTGTAGATCGAGCATGAACTGCGCCAGCGCCCGCTCCAGCCGCGCCAACGCGCCCTTGAGGTAAACGAAGCGGGCGCCCGAGACGCGCTGAGCCGCTTCAAAATCCATCAACCCGAGTGCTTCGCCGATCTCGAAGTGCTGCTTGGCCATGAAGTTGAAACGGGGTGGCGTGCCCCATCCGCGCTGCTGGGTGTTGCCGGTTTCGTCGGTGCCATCGGGCACGTCGGCGGCCGGAAGATTGGGGATCACGGCAAGACGGCCGTTCAAGTCGCCATCCAGCGCCCGCTCTTCCGCCTCGTCGGCGGCGATTGCTGTTTTGAGGTCGGCGACTTCTGCCATCAGCCGATCGGCGGTGGCGTTGTCCTTGGCCGCCTTGGCCTTGCCGATCTCCTTGGAGGCGGCGTTGCGGCGGCCTTGCGCCTCCTGTAACCGCGTCACGACACTGCGCCGCCGCTCGTCCAACGCCAGCAGCTCAGCCGCTAGCGCCGATAGCCCGCGCCGCGCCAAGCCCTGGTCAAAGGTGGCTGGGTCATCGCGCAGGGCTTTGATGTCGAACATAGCGGTGCGGTCCTGTTGGGCAAGGCGGCCAGTTATAGGCGACGTGCAGCATGCCGGTCCAGCCTAAGAGCGGGAGGTGACGCAGTGGCGCGAGAATTGTGACATCTCGCAGCCGGTTTGCTAGGTTCCGTCCATGACTAATGCAGCGCTTCAATCGACGCTTGACCGTGTCTTGACGTGGGCCCTGGAACGGCAGATCGAGGCCGCGCGAATGCTGGAAACGATCGAGCGGTCCGACAGCCATCCGTTTGCCTTGAGCGGGGATCAGATTGCCGGCATCAAGGCCGCGCTCGCTGCGGCAGATCGAGGCGAGTTCGCTTCTGATTCGGAGGTCCAGGCGCTTTGGGCGAAATGAGGCGCCTGACACACGCTATCAACGGCGCGCAGTTGCCGATCTCGCTACGATTGGTGACTATGTCAGCGCTGTTAACCCACAAGCGGCCGGCCGATATCTCAAGACAATTCGCGAGTCATGCGAGCGTATGACCATTGTCCCAAGAATAGGAAGACTAGGGCGCGTTGAGGGCACACGGGAATGGGTGGTCGCACGACTTCCCTATATCCTGATCTACCGGATCAATGACGCAGCGAGCGCCATAGATATCCTGCGCGTTTATCACGGCAGCCGTGATCCTTGAGTCAATCGATCTGGAAAGCGAACCGTAATTGTATGCCGCCCCCGTCACCGCCGCCGGCGACCGCTGGGCAGCAGGCGCCAGAACATCAGCAGCAGGAACGCCGCCAGGATGCCAACAACGGTCATCGCCCAGGCGTGCTTTTCCCATAACAGGATCGGCGCGATGTCGCCTTCCCAGACGCGTCCCACGTCGCCTTGCAGGTTGACGGCGTCGATCAGCGTGCCGGTACGCAACAGCATGCCGATCGCGGCCTCCTGATCGCGGCTGGCGACGACGGCCTGCTGCACGCGATCGGAGGCGAACAGCTTCATGCGCTGAGGGTCGTCGGCGACGGCGCTCATCAGGCGGATTCCGGCATTGCGGCTTAAGCCCTGCAGATAGCCGGCGAAACTCGCCAGTTCGGATTGCGGCAAGGCCTTGGTCAAGGCGATGGTGCGGTCTGAGTTGAGACCAAGCAGCACATCACGGCTGCTCTTCGACAACGACGCCAGCCGCATGATGGCCGGGTCGTCTTGCAGTGCCAGCAGGTCCTGCAGGCCCTTCGCCGTAAAGTCAGCCGGGCCGGCGCGCCGGTGCAGCTCCAGCCCCTTGACGGTAGCAATACTGGCGCCGGCCAGCCGGTTCCAGGCAAAGCCATCGTCGAGCGAGCGGGTGTCGACGGCAATGTCGAGCGCCGCTTCGGGCAGCTTGCCGACCGCTTCGGCCAAGGTGCCGTTGTCGAGGCGCTTCAGCACGCCGGCCTCGCCCTCCTTGTCGGACACCAGCGCCACAACACGGTCGACCTTGGACAAATCGGCGCGATCGACAGCATCAATGAAGCTGCGGAACGCCGGCTGCCGTTGTGTCAAATCGATCACCTTGGCGTGCGCCTGGCGGAACTCGTGCCAGACGGCGACGATGCGCTCGGCAGTCTTGGCGCTGACTTCCTTCAGGTGCGTGCCCAGTTGTTCGGAAATTGCCGCCGCGATCTCGGCCTGCACGCGCTCCTTGGATTCCGGGCTCTTCATCTCTTCTTCGATGATCGGCAGCACGCCGCTGCGCATGTCCCAGATGTCCTTGGCGATCAGCACGACGCCGATGCCGCCGGCCACCACCGAGACGATCCGCGACAGTACGGCGCCGACAACGCGCTGGCCGAGCCGCTTGGCCATGCCAGCCAGCGTCCGCCGCACGATCAGGATGACGGTGCCAGCGACTAGGCCTTCGCTACGGATGGCGATGTCCGTGTTGGAGATATCAGCGCCGCCCGCACCGGAAGTGCCCGCGAACTGCTTGCCGGTGTCGTCGGCGACCATCAGGGCGATTGCCGAGCCGTAGCGGCCGCCCAGGAACGCCCGCACGCAGCCGATCGCCGGCAGCGCCGCGTCCAGCGTCGCCAGTTCAATGCGACTGGCGAGTTGCTCGCCGACTGAACCAGCCAAGCCCTCAACCGCCGTCTTCATCTCATCGGATTGATAGGTGCGCTCGGCAACCGCCGCCGCCAGCTTCTCAGCCGCCTCGCGCGACGCCAGGCTCTGCAGGATGGCGCCCCAGCTGGTTTCCTCCTTGATTTGGCCAACCGCCTTGTCGACCTGCGCGTCCAGCTGTTGATCGACGCCTTGACGGCGCCAGACATCGCGGACGATGGAAGTATAGTCGACGGCCTTGAGGCCCTTCTCCATGGCCGTCAGTGTCAGCCGGTCGATTTCAGCGCGGAACTTCTCCTCGTCATCGACGCGGCAAGCGTCCACGGGCGTGGCGGCGGGCTCGGTGGCTTGTGCGAATGCGGCTGACAAGGGCACAGCAAGCTGCGCCAGCACAGTCAGCAGCGAACACAGGCGCGTGAAGTGACGGTTCGGCACAATTAAACTACCCGCTGCGCTTGGCCCCTGACCCGCAAGGGCATAGCGCGTCCGTGTGGCAATTGCACGGTGCTGTCGGGGCACAGCCGGCCAGCCAGTCTACTTGACGCCGCGCCGCACCGCTCGCTAGGTCGTGTGCATGGAACTCAACCCGCGCCCCGCCGACATCGCGCCCCGCACGGACCGGGTGGCCGATCTGACGTGGGACCGCATCGCGGCGCGGCTGGCGGCCGGCGCCGTGGCTATTCTGCCGGTCGGCGCTGGCGCTAAGGAGCATGGCCTGCATTTGCCGATGGCGACGGATCAGATCCAGGGCGAATGGCTGGCACTGCGGTTGGCCGAACGTCTCGCGCCCCGCCACGATACGCTGATCTGGCCGGCGCTCAGCTATGGCTACTATCCGGCCTTCACCGCCTATGCCGGCAGTGTGTCGCTCAGCCGCGCGACGTTCCAGGCCCTCGTCGCTGAGATTGCCGGCGGCATTCTGGGCTTTGGCGCACGCACAGTGCTGGTGCTCGACACCGGTATCAGCACGCTGGCGCCAGTTGCTGAGATCGTGGCGAACCTACCGCGTTCCGTGCACCTGCCGATCCATGCCGGCGCGCACTACCGGGCCGCAGTGCACAACCTCCAGGCACAGGGCTGGGGTGGTCATGCCGATGAGCTGGAAACCTCGCGTATGCTGGTGATCGCGCCGGGGTTGGTGGATATGGCCCGTGCCTACAAAGCGCCTGGCGATCACGCCATGCCGCCGGGCCCCCTCGATCCGGTTGATCCGGCATCCGCAACCTACAGCCCGACCGGCGCGATGGGTGATCCTTCGCTGGCGACAGCTGCCAAGGGCGAGGCGCTGCTCGCCGCCATACTCGATGATTTGACCGGGAGTGCTCTCGCGGCTCTTGCGTGAGGGCTTCCGCTTAGCGCACTTTGCTCTGGCTGGAACTATCCCCCTCGCGAGGCCCGCCCGATGCTGATCCGATCGCTGGTAATCGTCGCCGTCTGCGCGCTGGGCATTGGCGCGGCCGAGGCGCAAGGCATCCGCGGCAGCGAGTACCGCTCCGGTGCCCGTTGTGGCGTCTTTCAGCGCATTGCCGTGACTTCGCCGCCCGGCACGTGCGTTGGCCTGGTGGCCGGACCCAGCGACGGGCTGCGGTTGCCGCGCGCGCTGCTTGCCGTCGCACCCGGTCGCTTCATTGTATCCGACCTCGGGGCGTGGTCGCCCGGTCGCGGCCGCTTATTGGACCTGCGCGTCGCTGCCGATGGCACACCAACAGTGACGGCACTGTTCACCGGCCTCGACCTGCCGCATGGGTTGGCGCTGGGGCCTGACGGCAAGGTCTATGTCGGCGAGGCCGGCAAGATCTGGCGCTTCGATGCCGCTGCTGCCAAGCCGGTTGCCGAGATGGTCCGTGACCGCCTGCCGACGGCGGGTCTGCACGCGCTCAAGACCTTTGCTTTTACGCCCGACGGCAGCCTGATCGTCAATCACGGCTCGCGCACCGATCGCTGCGAAACGCCGGGCACGCAAACGCCGCAAGTGCCTTGTGCCGAGACCGAGGGCGCGGCCCCCGACGCCGCCTTATGGAAGGCCACCTTTGACCGGCCCGGTGGCCGGGTCACGGACTACAAACTGCTAGCACGGGGTTTGCGCAATTCCGTGGCGCTGGCCGTGCATCCGCGGTCAGGGCTGGTGTTGCAGGCCGAGAACGGCCTCGACCTCCGCGAGGACAGCGTGCCGCCCGAAGAATTAAACGTCATCACGGCGGGCGGCCATTATGGCTGGCCTTACTGCACGGGGCGAGCGTTCCGTACTCCCGGCAGCAAGGGTGGTAAGCCGTGCTCGGCCTACCGGGCACCTGCGGTGACGATGCCAGCGCACGCCGCACCGCTTGGCTTGCTCAATTATCAGGGTGCAATGTTCCCGCAATGGCGGAACCGCTGGCTGGTCAGCTGGCACGGCTATCGCCAAGACAGACAGCGCATTGTCAGCTACGCCGCCCGCCGCGACGGCCGCCCGATCGCGCCACGCGGCGAGCCGGAGCTGATCGTCGGCGGCTGGGAGGCGGAGCCCGGCGTCCGCCCGCGCGGTGCGCCAGTCGGGATGGCGGTGGCCGCCGATGGCAGTCTGTGGATCGCCGAGGACAAGAACCGCACGATCCTGGTGGTCCTGAAGCTGGGGAAATGAACAGATAGTCGGGGTCAGGCATTTGTGCGCTTCCGTGCCTTTTCCACTTGAAGGGAGCACGGAAGCGCAAAAGTACCTGGTCCCGGTTTTCTAAACTGCGATCAGCGCCGCTGCGACGGTGCGCTGCTCAGCGAGCAGCACGTTGTAAGTGCGGCAAGCGGCGCGGGTTGACATCACGTCGACGGCGATGCCGGCCGCTGCCAAGCTCTCAAGCAAAGGCGCCGGCGGCAACACGTGTTCAGCGCCGGTGCCCAGCAGCACGAAGTCGAAGCCAGCGCACTCAGCCACCACGGCCGCAAAATCGTCCAGGCCCAACAGTGTCACATCCGTCGCTGGCCAACCTTGCATGCCGCTTGGCAGGATCAGCAGCGAGCCGCGATGGCCCATGTTGGCGAAACGGAAGCCGCCATCACCGACCGCGTCGAGCGCGGCATGGCCTGGATAAAAGCCCGCCATCGCGGGCAGTTCAAGCTTGCCGGACAAGGGGCACCGCCTCGCTTCCCAGAAACCAGGCGCGAACGCCGCCTCAGGCTTTGGCCGTTGCCGCGACCTTGCTGTCTTTGGACGCGCCGCTCCAGTCGCGCTTGACGCCAAACAGCAGCAGCATCGGCGAGGCGATGAAGATCGATGAATAGGTGCCGACCAGCACGCCAAACAGCATCGCCAGGATGAAGCTGCGGATCACCTCGCCGCCAAACAACAGCAAGGCCAGCAGCGAAATCAGCACGGTGCCGGCGGTCAGGAAGGTGCGCGACAGCGTCTCATTGAGCGACAGGTCGATGAGCTCTGCCAACGGCATCTTCTTGAACTTGCGCAGGTTCTCGCGGATACGGTCAGACACCACCACAGTATCGTTGATCGAGTAGCCGACGATGGTCAACAGGGCGGCAATGCAGTTGTTGTCGAACTCCAGGCCGGTCAACGAGAACAGGCCGACCGTCATCAGCACGTCATGCACCAGCGCCAGCGTCGCGCCGACGGCGAACTGCCACTCGAACCGGAACCAGACATAGGCGGCAATGGCCAGCAGCGACGCCAGCACGGCCCAGAAAGCTGTGGCGGTGATTTCTCCCGAAACGGTCGGTCCGACAGCCTCGGTGCGCCGGTAGTCGACCGTGTTGCCAAGCGCCTTCTGCACGCTCGCTACGGCCGCCTGTTGCGCCGCATCGCCGCCAGCCTGCTGCGGCAGGCGAACCAACACGCTTTTGCCGTCACCGATCGCCTGCACCTGCGGCGTACCAATGCCGAGCGCGCCGAGTTTGGTGCGCAAGGCGCCGATGTCGAAGTCGCCGCCCTTGTTTTCGATCTCCAGCAGCGTGCCGCCGGTGAAGTCGATCGAAAAGTTGATACCCTTGGTGAAGGCCAGCCCGAGCGCCGCCAAGTTGAGGGCAAGCGACCCGATGATCGCCAGCCACATGTAGCGGGTGAACGGGAAGCCGAGATTGTGCGGAAAGAATCTGACGCCGCGCCAAGTCATGAACGTTTCCTTGTTGGTCAGAAAGTCTCAAGCCCGGCCAGATCAGACCGGAACATCAACGGTCTTTACTTGCTTCTGGCGCTTGAGCCAGAAAACCACGAACAGCCGCGTAACGGTGAAGGCCGTGAAGATGGACAGCGCGATGCCGATGGTCAGTGCCACGGCGAAGCCGCGGATCGGCCCGGTGCCCAGCCAGAACATGATAATGCCGGCGACGAGCGTGGTGATGTGCGAGTCGATGACTGTGACCAAGGCTCGGCTGAAACCTTGTTCGATCGCCATGATGGCCGACTTTCCAGCCCGCAGCTCCTCGCGCATGCGCTCGTAGATCAGCACATTGCTGTCCACCGCCATGCCGACCGTCAGCACCACGCCGGCGATGCCAGGCAGTGTCAGCGTTTGCCCGAGGATGGACATAGCAGCAAACAGCAGCACGACGTTGATGCACAACGCCATCACCGAAAAGAAACCAAACAGACCATAAGCGAACATCATGAAAGCCGCGACCGCAGCAGTGCCGATCAGCGCGGCAACGGTGCCGGCCCGGATTGAGTCAGCGCCGAGGCTGGCGCCAACAGTCCGCTGCTCCTTGATGCTGAGTTCGAACGGCAGCGCGCCCGAGCGCAGCTGAATGGCGAGAGCATTGGCGCTGTTGGGCGTGTAATTACCGGAGATTTGCCCTTGGCCTTGCGTGATCGCTGACTGGATCACCGGCGCCGAGATCGCCTGGCCATCAAGCACGATCGCGAACGGCTCTTTCAAATGCTCAGTGGTGAACTTCCCGAACTTTACGGCGCCTGCTGTGTTGAACTTGAAGCTGACCACCGCCTCGTTGGTCTGCTGGTCAAAGCTCTGCTGGGCGTCGACCAGGTCCGCGCCATCGACGACGGGAACTGATTTCAGCAGGATCTTGCCACGGCCGTCCTCGACGTAATCGAACAGTTCGCTGCCAACTGGTGGCCCCGAGGCCAGCGCTTCTTCGACGCTCTTGCTCCGGTCAACTTCGTGGAACGCCAGTTTCGCCGTCTTGCCGATCACGTCGATCAGTTGCTCAGGCTTGTCGAAGCCGGGCACCTGAATGACGATCCGGTCGATCCCTTGGCGTTGAATACTTGGTTCCGTCGTGCCCAGCGCGTCGACGCGTTTGCGGATCGTCTCAATCGCCGCATTCATGCCATTGACGATGCGGGCGCGGATCGATGCCTCGGTCGGAGTGAGCAACAGCGAGCCGTCAGTGTCGCGTCTGATCTCCAGATCAGGGGCGCCGGTGGCAAATGTCGAGGCGCCAACTGAGCTGATCATCTTGCGCAGGTCAACCAAAGCGCGGTCGCCATCCTCGGGCTTCAGTAGCCGCACGCGCACCCCTTCGGGGCTGGCGCCAATCGCCGTATAGCCAATCTTGGCCGTGCGCAGCCGCGCGCGCGCATCCTCGCGCAAGGATTTCAGCAAGCCCGTCTTCAAGTCATCGATGTTCGCCTCGTACAGCAGATAGACGCCGCCGCGCAGATCGAGTCCGAGGTTGACGCGCGTATGCGGCACGAAGCTGGGCCACGTAGCAACCTGCTCGCGCGTGAACAAGTTGGGCAAGGCGAACAGCGCGCCGAGCAGGCAGATGCCGACAATCGACCAAATTTTCCAGCGTTCAAAGTGCAGCATCGTGTTGGTGTCCGTAAGTCAGGCGGAACGGTGGGATCGAGCAATCAAGGGCCGGGGGCGCAAGCCCGTCACGGCTTCTTCTCGGCATCCTTGTTGCGCACGTCTGAAATCATGCCGCGCGCCACGCGCACGCGCACATTGTCGGCGATCTCCAGCTTTAGTTCCCTGTCGTCGACAACCTGCACGACCTTGCCGATCAAACCGCCCGTAGTGACAACCGTGTCGCCCGCCTTGACGCCGTTGACCAGTGCCTGATGCGCGCGCATCTTCTGCTGCTGCGGCCTGAGCACCAGGAAGTACATGATGGCGAACATCGCCAAGAGCGGCACCATGGTAACCATGATGTCGTTCATGCCGCCGCCGCCTGATGGGGCCGGCGCGGTCTGGGCGAGCAGCGGGAATAGGTCAAAGCCAGCGAGCGTCATGAAAGTTCCCCAGAGGCCAAGTGTTTGAGCTTACCGGACAATCCGGATACCGCTAGGGCACCGGTCCAACCGCGCACGTGGAAGTATGAAGGGCAAGGACGGGCGCGACCCGTCTTCGCCAGCCCCCGCTAAACGCTAACCGAGGCCGGGAAGAACGCGGCGGACTATACTGCGCGCCGCCCGCAATGCAACCACGAGGCAAGAGCCACGGCGATGACGCCCGCGTGACACCGGCGCGCGGCGGCGTCACTGCCATGTGAAACGGTTTGATGCCTCTGCACTGTGATTTCGCGCGACTGTCGTAGAAGCTTCAGCCATGGGGTCGATCATGATCACGCGTTTCGCCAGTTGCCTCGCATTGTTGATGATCATGGTGACATCGGCACCAGCTGCGGACATCACCTGGGGGCCCTGGAGCAAGGATCTGTTCGACCGGGCGAAGGCTAGCAACAAGTTCGTGCTGCTCGATCTGGAAGCCGTGTGGTGCCACTGGTGCCACGTCATGGCAGCCACGACCTATAAGGATCCCAAAGTCACCGATCTGATCGCTGCCCGTTACATCCCTGTCCGTGTCGACCAGGACGCCAATCCGGAACTGTCGGCGCGCTATGGTGACTGGGGTTGGCCAGCGACCATTGTGTTTGCGCCCGACGGCACGGAGATCGTCAAATTGCCTGGTTACCGTTCGCCGGAAGCGATGGCATCGCTGCTGCAGGCCATCATTGACGATCCATCGCCGGGCCCTTCGGCGTTCACGCTGCCGGACGTGACGCCGGCAAGCGCGGCGCTGCTGCCGGCAGCCAAGCGCGCCGAGATGCTGGCAGGCTGGCAGGAAGGCTATGATAAAGACAATGGCGGTTGGGGCGACGTGCACCGCTTCCTGCCGGCCGATGCTATGGATCTGACCCTGAGCCGCGTCGCCGATGGCGACAAGGCCGCCGAAACCATGGCGCGACAGACCCTCGACGCCAATCTGAAGCTGCTCGATCCGGTCTGGGGCGGCGTCTATCAGTACTCCGACAAGCTCGACTGGTCGTCGCCGCATTACGAAAAGATCATGTCGTATCAGGCCAGCAATATGCGCCAATACGCGCAAGGCTTTGCGCGCTGGCAAACGCCGTCTTATCTGGCGGCGGCGGATGGCATCCGGCGCTATCTGACTGGCATGATGATGAGCCCGGATGGCGCGTTTTACACCAGTCAGGATGCTGATCTCAGCCTCACCGTGCCAGGCCGCGACTTTTACAGTAAGGATGACGCAGGCCGCCGCGCGCTGGGCATGCCGCGCATCGACCGCCACGTCTACGCGCGTGAAAACGGCTGGGTAATCAGCGGCCTGGCGGCGCTCTATTCAGCGACGGGCGATGCCGCAGTGCTGGCCGAAGCCGAGCGTGCGCATGCCTGGATTGTCGCCAATCGCAGCCTGCCCGGTGGCGGCTTCAGCCATGACGCCGGTGATCGCGGCGGTCCGTTCCTCGGCGACAGCGTTGCCATGGGTCAAGCGTCGCTTGATCTGTACATGGCAACGGGCAACCGCCAACGGCTGCTAACCGCAATTGCTACCGGACAGTTCATCGTCGCCACGTTCAGGCTGGACGCTGGCGGCTTCGTCACCACCAAAACTGACGTGGCGACGGTTGGCGCCTTCGCCAAACCGGTGGTGCAGTTTGACGAAATGGCCGCAGCGACGCGCTTCTTCAACCGGCTCAACCGCACCAGCGGCAAAGCCGAGTTCCGGGCCGCCGCCGAGCATGGCATGCGCTGGCTCGGCTCCGACGTTGTCACCGAGCTGCCAGGTTACTCAGCCGGCGTGTTGTTGGCGGATGCAGAAGTCGGCATCGAGCCGATGCACGTGACCGTGGTGGGCGCCAAGCAGGACGCTAAGGCGCTGCAATTGCATCGGGCCGCTCTGGCGCTGCCTGCTGACTACCGCCGGATTGACTGGTGGGATGTCAGCGAGGGCCCGATGGACAACCCGGACGTGCAATACCCGCCGATGGAAACAGCCGCCGCCTTCGCCTGCTCCAACAGAATCTGCTCAGAGCCCGTAAGCGACGCCGCGCAATTGGCCAAGACCGTCGCGCGCATGCTCGCCATCCGTAAGCCAGCGCCATAACCGGCGCCCAACGCCTCTAGCCGGCCGGCGCTGCCGCGGCGCGCCCGTCATGCGACAACCTCTCATGCCGAGCCGACTACGTGCACGGCATCGTTATCCGTCTGTGAAGAAGCGGCGTGTTCTAAGGCAAAGCGGTGCCCAAAGCGCGGATCAGGATCGTTGCCGTCGAGTTGGGGAGCTTGCCTTAGGACAGTCAGCACAACAAGTGAACCGCTCCGAGGGCGGTTGTGCGGCGGCGTAGGGTGCGAAAGGCGGCTTCGCCGTATCGCACCACAACGGGCTCGAGCGCCGGCCTCTGGTGCGATACGGCCTGAAGAGGGCCTTTCACACTCTACGCATTCGCAACCCAGTTTGCCGATGAATTCGCGGCGACTAGTGTTCGAAGTGCCCTTAGCTCCGGGCCGGCAGCGGCCCCAGCTGGCTTGTTTTCGCCGATTTCTGTGGATAACCGATACGGCTGCCTGCGTGGTTGGGTCAGGCCAGCCTGGCATGCCGGGATGGTCAGTGCAGAATACAGCAGACAAGCCAGCCAAGCCCATCTCTGGACCCGGGGCATACCGCGATTTTTGTGTGGCCTGCGCGCCACTTGCGCAGGCAAAGAGCATCAGTTTTGTGATGTTTTACAGAGTGTTAATGAGTGTTGCAGAAAACTTGTCAGACCGGCGAACAACCGGCATTTTGTGGACGGCTTTCAGCGGGATCGGAACCGGGTCGATGCGCATTTTCGGGATCTTAGGTTTGGCGGTGCTCGTGACAGCGGGCCCGGCGATCGCGTTTGAAGAGACTGTGATCCAGGGCTCCGGTCCTAAGGCCACAGTCAGTGATACACCGGGCATCGTGATCGAGCCACAGTCGCACCCAGCGACCCAAGGGCTTGAACTCAGCGTTCCGGACGTAACCGGCGGTGGCGACAAAGGCACGGCCGTGCAGATCCCCGGCCTGGGCACCATTGGCGTGCTGCCGAAGCTGGATTTTGGACTGGAGCTGCTGTACGGCGCCAACGCCTCCAGCAATGGCGATGTACCGCTGGAGATGAACGCTCCCGAGGCGCAGCCGGACAATCTCACGGTGCGCGGCGCCATCAAGAATACGTTCTGATCGCATCGGATCGCGTAGCCGGCATTGGCACCGATCCGATCAGCGGCTGAAGTGCTCGTAGCCAGCCGGACCGATGCGCAGCGGCTGGTTGCCGACATCCAGGACGACAATGTCCGGGCCAGCCGTCAATGCGCCAATCTGGGTGACGGCAACACCAGCCTGAGCGGCATCGTGCGCGAGCCCGGCGGCGGCGGCGGGTGCAACCGTGAACAGCACCTCATAGTCATCGCCACCGGTCGCCAGGATTGTCAGCAGCGCCAGGTCGGCGGTCACCACCGTGCGCGCGGCGGCCGATAGCGGCATCGCTGCCGTCTGTAGCACGCCACCCGTTCCCGAGGCCCGGCACAGACGCTGGAAGTCGATGACCAGCCCGTCCGACACATCCATCGCGCCCGTGGCATGGCGGCGCAATGCCGGCACAAGTTGCAGCCGCGGCTCAGGACGCAGATAGCGGCGCACCAGGTGCTGGCGCTGCCCGGCGGACAACGGCCAGCCAGCGCTGGCCGGATCAGCGCCGCGCAATCGCAAGCCCAGCACGGCGTCGCCAATGCTGCCGCTGACATAGACCAGATCGCCAGGGCGGCCGCCGCCGCGCCGCAGCATCCGGCCCTCTGCGACCGAGCCAATGGCGGTGACGGAAATCAGCAGCGGCCCTGACGTGCGCACCAGATCGCCACCGATCAGCCGGATGCCGGTTAGTTCCTGCACCTCGGCGAACCCTGCGCACAAGCCCGTCAGCCAATCGCTGTGCGGTGGTTCCGGCAGCGCCAGCGTCATTTGCCAGAAGCGGGGCGTCGCGCCCTTGGCCACGAGGTCCGAGACCGCGACGGCGAGCGCCTTGAAGCCGATATCAGTGGCCGCGTCATCGGCAAAAAAGTGCGTGCCGGCCACCACCGCGTCGGTCTTCAACACCAGCTGCTGGCCCGGCTCCGCCGTCAGCAGCGCACAATCATCGATCAGGCCCAACGCCTCGGGCGTTTCGCGGGTCAGCGGACGCAGGAAATCCTGAACAATCCGCTCTTCGTTCGTGACGCGGCCAGTGCCGAGCGATGCGGGCCCCCGGCTCATCCTGACCCGCGCCCTTTGAACTCATCGGGCCGCAGCCGCCTGGCGAGCTTGTCGAGTACGGCATTGGTGACTTTCGGCTCATCGCCGGCGAAAAAGGCATGCGCGACGTCGACATAGTCGTTGATGACGACGCGGGCCGGCACGTCCTTGCGCTCGGATAATTCATAGGCGGCCGAGCGCAGGATGGCGCGCAGGATGCTGTCGATGCGCGCCAGTCGCCAACCAGCTGCTAATTGGGCGTCAAGCAGCGGATCGATGACGCGCTGCACGCGCACGACGCCACGCACAATGTCAGCGAAGAACGCATGGTCAGGGGCGGACGGCAGGATGCCTTCGGGATCGCGCGCCGGTGCTGGCTCCTGCGATGCCGGCCGAGCGTCGCCGGCCGCCGCTTCCGCCTCGGCCTCGTCATCCGGCAGTTTGAGCTTGGCCGGAAACCGATAAGTTTCGAACTGCGCCAGAACGTCGGCGATATCAGTTGCGGCGATGTCCATCTGATACAGCGCCTGGACGGCGGCAAGTCGCGAGTAACTGCGCAAACCGCGCGGCGCCACGGCATTCTGGCGTGCCAACTCGCCGAACACATCGGTCAGCGATTTGACCGACTTGACCGGCGGCGTCGAATTAGGAGCATCAATCATGGTGCATCACGACGGAACCTGTTGCTGAGCAAAGCTGCGCGCCAGTTCAACGAGCCGCAGCGCCGCGCGCGCTGCGTCGCCGCCTTTGTTGGCAATGCCGCCTTCGGCCCGCGCCCAGGCTTGCGCCTCGTTCTCAACTGTCAGGATGCCGTTGCCAACTGCCAACCCGTGCTCGTTGGCAACGTGCATCAGCCAGTGATTGGCATTGTTGCAGACCGTATCATAATGCGAGGTCTCGCCCCGGATGACGCAACCAAGGGTGATGGCCGCATGGCAGGGGCCAGCGCCATTCGGCCGGCCGATGCGCCGGCCATGCGCCGCCAACGCCAGCGCTTGCGGGATTTCCAGGGCGCCTGGTACCGCAATCCGTTCCACAGTGCAGCCGGCTGCCGTCGCCGCCGCAATAGCGCCGTCCGCCAAGGCATCCGCCAGCGCCTCGTAATAGCGCGCCTCGATGATCAGCAATCGCGCACCTTTTGCGCCCTCGCCAACCGCAACGCCCGCACTCGCGCGCTGCACCATGTTCATCTCCGTCTTGCTGCTAATCCAAGCGCTTAGTCTGTTGCCGTGAGCCTTGCCACATATCGCGCGAGCAGGTCCACCTCCAGATTGACCGCGTCGCCTTCGCGCCGTGCACCCCAGGTCGTCACGGTAAGCGTATGCGGGATCAGATTAACCCCGAAAGTCACCCCATCCACCTCGTTGACGGTCAGCGAAGTGCCATCCAACGCGACCGAGCCTTTGCGTGCGATGTAACGACTGAGCGGCTCGGGCACGGCGAAGCTGAACCGCACGGACGAGCCGTCTGGCGTGATCCGCGTTATGCGCGCTATACCATCCACATGGCCGGTCATCAGATGGCCACCCAGTTCCGCGCCAAGCGCCAGCGAGCGCTCCAGGTTGACGCGCTGTCCCGGTTGCCAGCCACCGAGTGTCGTCAGCCCAAGCGTCTCGTTCGACACGTCCACCGTGAACCGTGTCTGGCTGGCGTCCGGCGCAATGCTGGTCACTGTCAGGCAGCAGCCATCACAAGCAATGGATGCGCCGATTGCGATGCCCGTAGCTGCGTAGTCGCAAGCGATCGTGAAGCCGCCGCCGTCGCGCGCCACCACCTCGCCAACGCCGGTGACAATCCCCGTGAACATCGTTGATCAGCTCTCCTTGCGGCGGTAACGGCGCAACACATCATTGCCCAGCGGTTCAGCGGCGACTTCGGTCCAGCCCAGCGCCAGCGCTTCCAGACCGGCAGTGTTGCCCGCAGCGTTGAATGGGAGAGCCGTCGGCACGGCGTCGCTCAGATTCGCGGCACCGGTGATGATCATGATCTCGTCCAGAACATTGGCCGCCAGGAAGGCTGCCGCCAGCCGCGGACCGGCCTCCACCAGCAGTCGGGTGATGCCGCGCGCCGAGAGCAGATGCAATGCCGACGCCAGATCAAGGTGACCGGTCTTGGCAACTGGCACTGCCACACGCGACACGCCGTCCGGAGCCGCACCAGCGTTCGCGGTCAGCCACCAAACCGGCACGCTGGTGGCGGATTGCGCCAATCGCGAGGCGGGGAGCAGCTGCGCATGCGTGTCGAGCACGACGCGGATGGGCGATCGGTCGCCCAAGCCGGGCAATCGGCAGGTCAATTCCGGGTCATCAGTCAGCAGTGTGCCGATGCCTGTCAGGATCGCGTCAGCGCGGGCGCGCAGTAGGTGCACCGCAGCATTGGCGATCGTGCCCGTCACGCGCGCGCCACCCAGCGGGACGCGGCCGTGCCCATCGACCGCGATCTTGAGTTGTATGAACGGCCGCTGTTCCATCACGCGCCGGATGTGGCCGAGCTGCAGCCAGAAGCAGGCGTCGCGCAACGGGCCGTGAACCTCGTCAACTTGAATACCAGCGGCGCGCAGCACTGCAATTCCCCGGCCCGCAACCCGTGCATCTGGGTCAATGACCCCAACCACCGCCCGGGCAATGCCCACCGCGATAAGCGCGTCGGTGCAAGGCGGCGTGTGGCCGTGATGTGCGCACGGTTCCAGCGTCACGTAGAGCGTCGCACCGCGCGCGGCATCGCCAGCCCGCCCGAGGGCTTCGGTTTCGGCATGCGGCCGGCCCCCACTTCGCGTCCAGCCCCGGCCAGCGATTTCGCCGCCGTCGCGCACCAGCACGGCGCCAACCGCCGGATTGGGCGCCGTGGTGCCAAGTCCGCGCTCAGCCATGCGGATCGCCAGCGCCATGAACTCACGATCGCGCTGCGACAGTGCTGACGGATCGTGCGCCACGCTCAGTCCTCGCTAGCCGCTGTCGGTAGCGGCTCGCCAGCGGTCAGTTCCACCAGCACGTCGCGGAAGTCGCTCGCCTCGCGGAAATCCTTATAGACTGAGGCGAAGCGGATATAGGCGACGCCATCGACGCCCTTTAGCGCCTCCATCATCAGCCTACCGATCTCCGAGGATGCGATTTCGCCTTCTGAACCGCTCTCCAACTGCCGCACGATGCCGTTGATCATGCGCTCCACCTGCTCATCAGTGACCGGGCGCTTGCGTAAGGCCACCGTCACCGAGCGCATCAACTTGTCGCGATCAAACGCCACGCGCTTGTCGTTGCGCTTGACGACCATCAGCTCCTTCAGCTGCACGCGCTCAAAGGTGGTGAAACGGCCAGCGCAGTTCGGGCAATTGCGCCGCCGCCGAATGGCCGAGCCATCGTCGGTCGGCCGCGAATCCTTCACCTGCGTGTCGCTTCCGCCGCAATACGGGCAGCGCATGATGGTCGTGTCTCCCGTCGCCGCCTCACGGGAGCGCTGGGATAGCACCCGTGCCCGTTCAAGGCGAGCCCTTCACCACGGACAGCGCTAGCCTGTCAGTCGCCCACTTAAGCGTGGTGATGCACGTGGCCGATGCCCTGTTCGTGCACCAACTCTTCCAGTTCACCGGATTGGTACATTTCCGTGATGATGTCGCAACCGCCGACAAACTCGCCCTTGACGTAAAGCTGCGGGATGGTTGGCCAGTTCGAAAACGCCTTGATGCCATCACGTACGCCTAAGTCCTGCAGCACGTCGACGTCCTTGAACTCGATGCCCATATGCGTCAGGATTTGCGTCACGCGGCCCGAGAAGCCGCACATCGGCTGACCCTTGTTGCCCTTCATGAACAGCACCACGTCATTGGCGGCGATGGTCTTGCGGATCCAATCCTGCACGGCCTGGGCCGGCTGCTCCTGCTGCGTCATTGTTCCAGTCCTTGTGCGTTGTTCGCTGCGGTGAGCTTAAACCTTCGGCGCCTTGGTCGTCAAAGCCAGCGCATGCAATATGCCACCCATGTTGCCTTTCAGCGCGTCATAAACCAGTTGGTGCTGCGCCACGCGCGACTTGCCGGCAAACGCCGCCGAGATCACCTCGGCGGCATAATGATTGCCGTCGCCTGCCAGATCCTTGATGGTGACGTGCGCGTCCGGCAACGCCGCGCGGATCATGCCCTCAATTTCCGTCGCGCTCATCGCCATGACTCAAGTCCCGCCGTTTGTATTGCCCGCTCGCATATAGGCATCGAGCCGCGCCAGCGCAAATGAGAGTGCGGTTGATCGTATCCCCGGAACAGCCCTACAGCCGTTCGGCGAACAGGTCGTAGGCCTCGGCATCCGTCACGCGGGCGCGGACGATGTCGCCGGCTTTGACCTCGGTTTCGTCCTCCAGGCGCACCCTGCCGTCGATCTCCGGTGCGTCCCAGGCGCTGCGGCCGGTGGCGCCAGCGTCATCGACGCTGTCGATGATGACGTCGATGTCGCGGCCGACACGTTCATCCATTATTGCCAAGCTGATCTTCTGCTGCGCCTGCATGAAGCGATGCCAGCGCTCTTCCTTGACCGCTTCCGGCACGGCGCCGGGCAGCGCGTTGGCCCGGGCACCGGCGACCGCCTCATATTTAAAGCAACCGACGCGGTTGAGCCGCGCCTCCTGCAGCCATTGCAGCAGGAACTCGAAATCGGCGGCAGTCTCGCCCGGGAAGCCGACGATGAACGTGGAACGGATCGCCAGATCGGGGCAGGTCCGGCGCCATGATGCGATCCGCTCGAGCGTCTTTTCCTGGTGCGCTGGGCGGCGCATCGCCTTCAGCACCGACGGGCTCGCGTGCTGAAACGGGATGTCGAGATAGGGCAGGATCTTGCCTTCAGCCATCAGCGGGATGACGTCGTCGACATGCGGGTACGGGTAGACGTAGTGCAGCCGCACCCAGGCACCGAGTTCGCCCAGGCCTTTGCACAAGGCGAGGAAGCGTGCCGCCATCGGCTGTCCGCGCCACGGGCTCTCGGCATATTTGATGTCGACGCCGTAGGCGCTGGTATCCTGCGAGATCACAAGTATTTCTTTGACGCCGGCCGCCACCAGTCGCTCGGCTTCCTTCATCACGTCGCCAGCGGGACGGCTGACCAGCCGTCCACGCAGGTCCGGTATGATGCAGAACGAACAGGAATGATTGCAGCCCTCGGAAATCTTCAAATAGGCGTAGTGGCGCGGCGTCAGGCGATAGCCCTCGGGTGGCACCAGGTCGAGAAACGGATCGTGCAAGGGCGGCACCACCTTGTGCACCTCAGCGACCACTTGCTCATATTGGTGCGGGCCCGTGATCGCGAGCACGTCCGGGTGCTTGTCACGGATCATGGCGCTCTCGACGCCGAGGCAGCCGGTGACGATGACCTTGCCGTTCTCGGCCAGCGCCTCGCCAATCGCCGACAAGCTCTCCGCCTTGGCGGAGTCGAGGAAGCCGCAGGTGTTGACGATCACCACGTCGGCGCCGGCATAGCTGCCGGAAATCGCATAGCCCTCGGCGCGCAGCTTGGTGATGATGCGCTCGCTGTCGACCAGCGCCTTCGGGCAGCCGAGCGAAACGATGCCGACCTTGGGGGCGGCGGAGCGGGCGCGCTTCGGCGCGGCGGCCGGCTTGGCCGCAGATTTGAGGATCGTCGTCATGGTGCAGGCGTCCCGTCAAACCAAATTCGGAAGCAACCGGAGTCAAACCAAGGCAATACAATTCTCCTGCTCACCTTGTGCGTCAGTGAGGTCTGATGACCCACCCGCGATGTTGGGGGGCGCCATGGCACGCCCCAACTTCGCGACGTCAGATCCAGAATTGAATCACTATGCCGTTACCCATCCAGCGCGCGCATCACCAGCGAGGCGTTGGTGCCGCCGAAGCCGAAGGAATTGCTGAGCGCGATCTTAACCTTTTTCTTCTTGGCCTTGTGCGGCACCAGATCGATGGCCGTGTTGACACTCGGATTGTCGAGATTGAGCGTCGGCGGCACAATGCTATCGCGCATCGCGAGCAGGCAGAAGATGGCTTCCACCGAGCCGGCCGCGCCGAGCAGATGGCCGATCGCCGACTTGGTGGACGACATCGTCAGGTTGCCGGCTGCTTTGCCAAACAGCCGTTCCACGGCCTTCAGCTCGATCTCGTCGCCCATCGGTGTAGATGTGCCATGGGCGTTGACGTAGTCGATGTCGCGGATGTCGATGCCGGCGCGCTTGACCGCCATCTGCATGCAGCGGAAGGCGCCGTCGCCATCCTCGGCTGGCGCCGTGATGTGGTAGGCGTCGCCCGACATGCCGTAGCCGATGATCTCGCCATAGATGTGCGCGCCGCGCGCCACGGCGTGCGCGTATTCTTCCAGCACCACGATGCCGGCGCCCTCCCCCATGACAAAGCCGTCGCGATCGCGGTCATAGGGTCGCGATGCCATGGTTGGCCGGTCATTGAAGTCGGTGGATAGCGCCCGGCAGGCGGCGAAGCCCGCCAACGCCAGCCGGCAGACCGGCGATTCGGCGCCGCCAGCGACCATGATGTCGGCATCGCCCAGGCCGATGATCCGCGATGCGTCACCGATCGCGTGCGCACCGGTGGAGCAGGCCGTCACCACCGAATGGTTGGGACCCTTGAGCTTGTGCTTGATGGAGACGTGGCCAGCGGCGAGGTTGATCAGCCGACCCGGAATGAAGAACGGGCTGACGCGGCGCGGCCCCTTTTCAGCTAGCAGCAGCGCGGTCTTCTCGATGCCTTCCAGGCCGCCAATGCCCGAGCCGATCAGCACGCCCGTGCGAATCTGATCGTCCATTGATTTCGGCGCCCATTTGGCGTCGGCAAGCGCTTGGTCAGCGGCGGCAACCGCATAGATGATGAAGTCATCGACCTTGCGCTGTTCCTTTGGCTCCATCCACTGGTCGGCGTTGAAGGTGCCTTCTGTGCCGTCGCCGCGCCGAACTTGGCAGGCGATTTGACACGCCAAGTCGCCGACATCGAATGTCGTGACACGTCCGGCAGCGTTCTGACTGGCAAGCAGACGTTGCCACGTTACATCGACGCCGCACCCGAGCGGCGTCACCAGACCGAGCCCCGTAACCACCACCCGGCGCATCGAACTCACAATCGCATCACCCACAAAGATAGCGGCCTCCTCGCGGAGGCACGCTCATTTCGGCCAGTCCGTTCAATCGGCCAGTCCGTTCAAACGGCAGCACGCCTGTGGCCCGGCACGGAGGCAAACAACTCCGGCCGGCAGGGCGCTGTCTCAGGCGACGTTCTTCGACAGGAACTTCACGGCGTCACCCACGGTAAGAATTGTCTCGGCGGCGGAATCTGGGATTTCGCAGCCAAATTCCTCCTCGAAGGCCATGACCAGTTCGACCGTATCGAGGCTATCGGCCCCAAGATCGTCGATGAAGCTGGCGTTCTCGGTCACCTTGTCGGCTTCGACGCCGAGATGCTCGACAACAATCTTCTTCACCCGTTCCGCGACATCGCTCATTGCGTTCCTCGTCTTGATCCAGAAATCTCAGCTCGTGGCAGGCTTACATCCAGGTCCGAATTGACCTCGCGATGAGCCGGTGTATCTCATCGCTGACGCCACTCCGGCCGCCGAAGCAGCACAGTTAAGCGGAGCCGTTAGCATGTGTCGGCTGGCACTGAAAGGGGTTTGCCGCAAGTCAGCGCAGGGAAGCGGCCTAGGCGAGCACCCAGCCCGGCGCATGCTGCAGCTGCTCAGAGCCGCCGCATACGCCAGCGCGTTGGCTGCCCGACGCCCGTACCTCGCCCGACCCGCACCCGGGCCCGGGATGACGGGACCAAGGGAGAGGCTAGATTGCAGCAAGCTGGTCTTAGATCATCGCCATGCCACCATTGATGTGTACCGTCTGCCCCGTCATATAGGCCGCCTCGTCGCTGGCGCAGAACACTGCAGCCGCCGCGATATGCTCGGGTTTGCCGAACTCGCCCATCGGAATGTGCTTCTTGGCCTCTTCCAGAATCCGGCTGTTGAGTGCGTCCGTCATTGGCGTGGCGATGAAGCCCGGCGCGATGCAGTTGACGGTGATGTTGCGGCCGGCGACTTCGCGCGCCAGTGACTTTGACATGCCGATCATGCCGGCCTTGGCTGCGGCATAATTGCCCTGGCCCGGATTGCCGAGGATGCCGCTGACTGAAGTGATGTTGATGATGCGGCCGTAGCGGCGCCGGATCATCGGCCTAACCGCCGCCCGGCACAGCGTAAACGACGAGGTGAGATTGACGGCGAGCACTTGATCCCACTCGTCGTCCTTCATTATCATGAACAGATTGTCCTTGGTGATGCCGGCATTGTTCACAAGGATGTCGAGGTGGCCGAGCTTTGCCTCCGCGTCGGCTGGCAGCTTGGCGACGGCGGCGCGGTCAGCGAGGTTGCATGGCGTGATGAACACGCGCTCCTTTAGCTCGGCCGCCAGTGCTTCCAGCTTCTCCACCTTGGTGCCGGAAATCGCGACCGTCGCGCCACGAGCGTGAAACGCCCGCGCAATGGCGCCGCCAAGGCCACCCGTCGCGCCGGTCACCAGCGCGCCCTTGCCTGTCAGATCAAAGCCGTACATGCCGCAACTATCCCTTAGCGTGAGTGTTGGTCAGGTGATTTGGCGCGCCGCCACGATGCCGGCCGCCGCCACGTCAATCTCATCAAGCGTCAGCATGGCCTTGCCCTCGGCACTGGCAGCGATGCGCTTGACCATGCCGCTCAGCACCTTGCCGGCGCCAACCTCGTAGAACGTCGTCACACCGGCAGCAGCCATCGCTGCAATCGACTGTCGCCAGCGCACGGTGCCAGTCACCTGCGCCACCAGCAAACGGCTGATCTCTGCAGGGTCTTGCACGGGCCCGGCGGTGACATTGGCGTAAACCGGCACGATCGGCCTGGCGATCGTGATGCTGGCTAGAGCCGACAACATGGCTGCCGCGGCAGGCTGCATCAGGGCGCAATGGAACGGCGCGCTGACGTTCAGCATCAGGGCACGCTTGGCGCCAAGCGCCTTGGCTGCCTCGCCAGCTTGCTCGACCGCCAGCTTGTGGCCGCTGATCACAACCTGGCCCGGATCGTTGTCATTGGCGACCTGGCAGATCATGCCCGGCCCCGCCGCCGCCGCGCCCTCGGCCGCCGCCTTTGCGGCGCCTTCGGCATCAATGCCGAGCAGCGCCGCCATGGCGCCTTCGCCAACCGGCACCGCCGCCTGCATCGCCTTACCGCGCACGCGTAACAATTTGGCGGTGTCGGTCAGAGTCAGCGCGCCTGCCGCCGTCAACGCCGAATACTCGCCGAGCGAGTGGCCGGCGACAAACGCCACGTCGCGCGCCAGATCGACGCCCCGCGCCTGCAGCAACCGGAACACTGCGATGGACACCGTCATCAGCGCCGGTTGCGCGTTTTCTGTCAGCGTCAACGTCTCAAGCGGGCCGTCCCAAATCAGTCGCGACAATGGCTCGCTCAGCGCTGCGTCGACTTCAGCAAACACCGCTTTTGCCTCCGCTGAACCTTCGGCCAGCAGCTTGCCCATGCCGACCGCCTGGCTGCCCTGACCGGGAAATGTAAACGCGATTGTCATGGCTGATCCATGGTTTGACTGTTCGCGGACGCCCAGCAGTGCGGCGCGGCCCTGGTCGCAACACCACGATCAGTGGTCCGCTGTCAAGAAAATGGCCGCCGAGAAGGGGCATAGACAGGTCTTGCTCATTGCCGCCAGATCAACTCCTTATCGGCCTGGACCAGTTTGCTCATCAGGGACAACCCATGCTCGACAGCCGCATCCGCACGCTTCTCGACCCGGTGCTCGACCACATCGGCCGGCTGGTGGCGCGCACCGGCGTGCACGCGGATCAGATTACCATCGCAGGTTTCGGGCTCGGCATGGCCGGCGCCGTAGCCATTGCCGCCGGTGCGTTTGGCCTGGCCCTGGCGCTCATCTTGGTTGGCCGCGTGCTTGATGGCCTGGATGGCGCGGTGGCGCGGGCGACGCAACGCACCGACCGTGGCGGCTTCCTCGACATCACGCTCGACTTTTTCTTCTACGCCGCTGTGCCGTTGGCCTTTGCCCTGCACGATCCCTGGCGCAACGCTTTGCCGGCAGCGGTCCTGCTCGCCAGTTTCTATTTGAACGGCACCGCCTTCCTGGCCTATGCCATCATGGCTGCCAAGCGCGGCACCGAGAGCACGGCCCAGGGCGTCAAGTCGCTGTATTACATGACCGGTCTGGCCGAGGGCTTCGAGACCATCGCCGTCTTCGTGTTGTGCTGTCTGTATCCGGCATTGTTCCCCTTAGTGGCCACCGTCTTTGCCGGCGTCTGCGCCGTGTCCGCCGCCGCCCGTGTTGTGATCGGCTGGCGTACGCTGGTTTGAGCCTGCGAAACGGCCGGGCGCGGCTTTATGCTCGCCCAGTTGTTGCGGCGGAGACGCACTCAGCCAGTGAGTCGCGGCGTCTGCGCCGTTCGGCTCTTCAGATCAAGCCTTGCTCCTTCTAACTGTGGATTGAATCAGTTAAGACGCAGGCTGGCTGGGTGTTAACGACTCGTTGACGGCGCCGCGTAGCGCTTGAATTCAAAGGTCTGTCAGTGTTGGCGTCGGGTTTGACGGTGGCGCCGAAAACTGTGGATCACTAGGGGGCACTACTGCATGCGGGCGATCCTTGCCCCAGCCATATTGTCGGCACGGCTACGTCCAGGCATTTGCCTAGGTGTTGTCCGCATAGCGATGATTGCAGCGCTGGCTTCCCTACTTTCCGATACCGCCGTGCGTGCAGAATCGCTGCCGCAAAGCTTGGTTGCGGCTTATGCCAACAACCCGCTCCTGGCTGCCGAGCGCGCCCGGTTGCGTGGCATTGATGAGCAGCTTGCGATTGCTCAATCCGGCTACCGGCCAACCGTGGATGGCGCCGCTGACGTGACATTCACTGATCAGGAAACCTCACCAAGTTCGCCGGGCGACGGACCAAACTGGTCGAAGGGGTACAGCATCACCGCCCGGCAGCCGCTTTATAGTGGCGGCCAGACGCGCGCTGCAGTGAGCGAGGCTGACGCCACCATCCGCGCTGGCCGCGAGAACCTGCGCGCCACCGAGAACACAGTGCTGTTCAATGCTGTGACGGCCTACATGAACGTCATCCGTGATCGCGCGTTGATCCGGTTGAATGTCAGCAATCTTGACGTTCTGAATGCCCAGCTCCGGCAATCGCAGGCCCGCTTCACGGCTGGTGAGTTGACGCGCACCGACGTTGAGCAAGCGCGCGCCAGTGCCGCCGCCGCGCAATCCAACATTGAACTGGCGCGCGGCAACCTGCTCGCCAGCGAGGCGAGCTACCTGCAGGTGGTCGGCCAGCAAGCCAACGGCATCGTCGATATCAAGCCGCCGGAACGACTGCTGCCGCAAAGTCTTGGGGAAGCCATAGCGATTGGCGTGGCGGAAGCGCCGGCCGTCGTCGGCAATGCTTATCTTGAGCAGGCGTCGCAACACACGATCAACCGTGTGTTTGGCCAGTTGCTGCCGCAGGTCGACCTGCAGGCCAGCCTAGTCGATCGCTTCAATCCAAGCCCGATGATTGACCGCTCGACAACGACGACAATCCGCACCGAGGTGCGGGTGCCGATCTATGATGCCGGTCTGATCCGGGCGCAGGTCCGGCAAGCCAAGGAGCAGCGCCAGGGCCGCATCTACGATATCGCGAGCGCTCGTGACATTGCCCGGCAGAATGCCGTCGCCGCCTGGGCCTCACTGACAGCAACCCGTGCTCAGATTGTTTCGCAGCGTATTCAGGTCGAAGCGTCAGAAACGGCACTGACTGGCGTCCGCGCCGAGGAATCGGTTGGCCAGCGCACGCAGCTGGACATCCTCAATGCCGAACAGACGCTGCTCAACGCCCGCGTCAACCTCACGATCTCGCGCCGCGACCTGGTGGTGAACGCTTATCAGGTGCTGTTCGTAATCGGCCGGATGACCGCGACCGACCTTGGCCTCGGAATTGAGCCCTACGATGTCGAGCTGCACACCAGCGAGACCAACGGCCGTGCCTGGGGCATCCGCATCGAGCGCGAAGAAGGCTACGCAGGCTATTACTTGCCAGCACCGTGACACGGCGATAGGGCGCTATGGGTTCTCGGCGCGACGCCTGGATCGACACCTGGGAACCTGTGAGGCAGCGTCATGAAACTCTCCGACTACAGCCGTTATGATGGGCTGGGGCTGGCGGAACTGGTTCGTGGCCGGCAGGTGACGGCAGGCGAGCTGCTGGAAACCGCATTTGCCGCTATGGCGCAGGTCAATCCTGCTCTCAACGCCATCGTGCATCAGCAGGCCGATGCGGCCAAGGCTGCCATAGCCAAGGGCCTACCGAAGGGCCCTTTTGCCGGCGTGCCATTCCTGCTGAAAGACCTTGGCTGCGAGGCGATCGACTACCCAACCAATGCTGGCTCGCGACTGTGCCAGGACATGCGCTGGAGCTACGACTCCGAAATCTTCCTGCGCCTGCAACGCACTGGTTTGGTCACGTTCGGGCGTACCACCAGCCCGGAATTCGGTATCGGCTCGGTGACCGAGGCACAAGTTTATGGCGGACCAACGCGCAATCCATGGCACACCGGCCACTCGCCAGGCGGCTCCAGCGGCGGCGCAGCGGCAGCGGTAGCGGCTGGCATTCTGCCCATGGCACACGGCAGCGACGGTGGTGGCTCGGTGCGCATCCCGGCGTCCAATTGTGGCCTCTACGGTTTCAAGCCAACGCGCGCGCGTCTGCCCGATGGCCCGATGTCGGGCGAGGGCTGGGGCGGCATGGCGATCGACGGCTTCCTGACGCGCAGTGTGCGCGATACCGCTGCCCTGATCGACGCCACGCACGGCCCCGATCTCGGTGCACCGTACTGGGCTCCGGCTGTCGCCTGGCCGTATCTCGACGAACTGCGCAAAAGCCCGGAACCGTTACGCATTGCGCTGTGCCCGACCCGCGTCGATGGCCAACCGATCGATGCAGAGTGCCGCGCTGCGGTGCTGGCGGCGGGCAAACTGCTGGAAAGCCTCGGCCATGACGTGGCAATCGTCAATCCGGCCATCGATCTCAATCCGATGATGCTGGCCTGGACCCGGATCGTTGCGGCGGGCACTGCTGGCACGGTGCGGGCGCGGGCAACGGCGCTGGGCCGGCCGGCGCGCGATGATGAGCTGGAAGGCGTGACCTGGGGCGCCGTCGAATTGGCCAAGAGCGTCAGCGGCACCGATTACATCGACAGCCTGGCCGTGATCCACGATATCGGCCGCCGGCTGTCGCGCTTCATGGTGTCTTATGACGTGCTGGTGACGGCCACTCTAGCCGAGCCGCCCGCGCGGATTGGCCGCTTCAAGCCAGTCAATCGTGACTTCGTCGACTACCGCACCGGCCCGGAGGGTATCTTCGCCTACTCGCCGTTTTGCGCTTTGTTCAACGCCACCGGCCAACCCGCGGCATCGGTGCCACTGCACTGGAGCGCCGATGGTCTGCCGATTGGCGTGCACATCGCCGGCCGCTTCGGCGAAGACGCGACGATCCTGAAGCTCAGCGCCCAGCTGGAAGAGGCCGCCCCCTGGTTCGACCGCCGCCCGCCTTTGGTCGCGGCGGGATAGTGACGATGAACAATGTGTCCCCTTCTCGCACGCCGGTTAACGGTTTGGTCAGGACTTGGCGATTACTCTCCGGCCTCTCCTGAAGCCCTCACCCCCGCCAATTTGGGCCAGGGCGGGCTTTGGGACAACGGGGGACTTGGCGATGAGCGAGCACGGCGACATCGAGATCGATCCGATGGCGATTTGCCAGCGCGGCGCCATCCATGCCGATGAAGTCATGGCCATGCGCCGGTCGTATTATGCCGAGGGCATCGTCACTGCCGAAGAGGCGGACGCGCTGTTCGCCATCAACAATTCCTGCCGTGATCAGGCTGCCGACTGGCCCGATCTGTTTGTTGAGGCGCTGACTGACTACGTCGTCAACCAGGCCGAGCCGGTTGGCTATGTCACGGTGCAGAACGCCGCCTGGCTGATGGCTCGCATCTCCATTGATGGCGTCGTGCAGTCGCGCACCGAACTTGAATTGCTCGTGCATGTGCTCGAAGCCGCACGTTGGGCGCCACCGTCGCTGGCGCGTTGTGCGCTCGATCAGGTACGCATCGCCATCGTCACCGGCACCGGCCCGGCGGCTGGCGGCGAGCCGCAGCGCTATGCGGTGACCGCCGCGCAAGTTCAGCTGCTACGCCGCATCCTCTACGCCTTTGCCGGTGACGCCCATATCGGCATCACCCAGGCGGAGGCCGAAGTGCTGTTCGACATCGCCGACAACGCCGATGAAACTCTGAGTGATCCGGCTTGGTCCGACCTGTTTGCCAAGGCCGTCGCCAG